>CANKNK010000088.1 GCA_947483455.1 Comamonadaceae bacterium
CCCTAGCTCAGCGCCGGCAGTCCAGCCGTTGACCTGCCACCAATCGCGGCTGTCAAAGCAGCAGACCCGCTCGCCCTTGGGGCCGACCTCGTTATGGTTCCCAAAAATTGTGTTATCGGCGTGCGGCAGCAAAATGCCAGCGCCCAGGCGGCTAATGAGTTGCAACTCTCCTGGTTCCTGCTTAGGACCACGCACATGGTGGAACCACACCGCGTTAACCATGATGTGGTTGAAACCGTTGTGCAAACCATAATCGAAAACCGGTAGCGCCAGCACCATGGGGCTGGTGGCTGGAGCCTGGTTCACCGTGCCGCTTACGCGTACCGACTGGCCCGCATCGTTGTTGTATTTGCTGTGGTCGTAATTCAACTCGATCGCAAAGGTTTTTTCAGGGTTCAAAAAATAACCTATGCGGACATTTTCTTGCGGCGAAGTGAAGTCCAATTTAAACAGCGAGTTGACCGCATCGCTCACGGAACCTGGGTAATCGCTGGCATTGACTTGGTGCAAGGTGAAGTCATTGCCCAAGATCGGCTGGGACACATGGATGTCCGAAGGCGCGTACTGCTGGCGGCTGTAGCCCCAGGAAAAATACCATTTGCCTTCGTCCCTTAAGGCCTGATCGAAATTGGCGGCGGGGGCATCGCTCGAAGCAGCCAGCGCCGGTGCATCGGCAGCCTTCACCGGCGCTTGCTGTGCCCCCACCGGAATCGACAAAGAGGCCACCACTATGGCCCCGCAAAACAGGCTCAGGGCAGGTATTTTTTTCATGGCGCGCTTTCTAGAACAGCCCTAATTTTAGTCCTTGGCTTTGCCGGACTAGCGCGCAAGGTGCCCGCTCTAACGGGGTTTGGCCTTGGCGGGGCGTGTGGCGGCCCGGGTACCCGCGCGCGGCGGCAGACCGGTGTGTTGTGTGAGCAGCGTACCGGGGCGTGGCGCCTTAGCGGCCAGGTTTTTGCCGGACAGGTTCATGCCCACTGATGGGGTTGAGTTTTTGCGCCGTGCGCTCTCGTAGCTGCCACCGGTCAAGGGCTGGAAGGTCGGAATCAAATGGTGCTTGCCGTTGCCGACCAGGTCGGCGCGGCCCATGGCTTTGAGGGCTTCGCGCAACAAGGGCCAATTGTTCGGGTCGTGGTAGCGCAAAAAGGCTTTGTGCAAACGGCGGCGTTTTTCGCCACGCACAACGTCCACGTTTTCTTCATCGTTCTCCACCAAGCGGCGGACTTTGCGCAAAGGGTTGCGACCACTGTGGTACATCGCCGTAGCGGTGGCCATGGGGCTGGGGTAAAAGGTTTGCACCTGGTCCGCTCGAAAACCGTTTTTCTTGAGCCAGACGGCCAAGTGCAGCATGTCTTCATCGCTGGTGCCGGGATGCGCGGCAATGAAGTAAGGAATGAGAAACTGCTTTTTCCCCACTTCGGCACTGAACTTGTCGAACAGCGCCTTGAACTTGTCGTAGCTGCCGATGCCCGGCTTCATCATCTTGGACAAGGGGCCTTGCTCGGTGTGCTCGGGCGCGATCTTGAGGTATCCGCCTACATGGTGTTGCACCAGCTCTTTCACATATTCCGGACTTTTCACGGCCAGGTCATAGCGCAGGCCCGAACCGATCAGGATTTTCTTGATGCCTTTGAGCGCCCGGCCCCGGCGGTACATCTTGATCAAGGGGCCGTGGTCCGTCGTGAGGTTCTGGCAAATGCCTGGGTACACACAGCTAGGTTTGCGGCAGGCCGCTTCGATCTCGGGGGACTTGCAGCCCAGGCGGTACATATTGGCGGTGGGGCCGCCCAAATCAGAGATGGTGCCCGTAAAGCCCTTGACCTTGTCGCGTATGTCTTCGATTTCCTTGATCACCGAGTCTTCCGAACGGCTTTGGATAATGCGGCCTTCATGCTCGGTAATCGAACAAAACGTACAGCCACCAAAACAGCCGCGCATGATGTTGATGCTAAAGCGGATCATTTCCCAGGCCGGGATTTTGGTCGCGCCATCGTGGCTGCCGTTTTCATCGGCATAGCTGGGGTGCGGACTGCGCGCATACGGCAGGTCGAACACCATATCCATTTCGGCGGTCGTCAAGGGTATGGGCGGCGGTGTGATCCACACATCTCGCGCGGTAGCACCCTCGCCATGGGCTTGCACGAGGGCGCGGGCGTTGCCGGGGTTGGTTTCCAGATGCAGCACGCGGTTGGCATGGGCATAGAGCACCGGGTCGCTGCGCACCTGCTCATAACTGGGCAGGCGGATGACCGAGCGTTCGCGCGGCGGCACTTTCAGCTTGCCCGATAGCGCCGGGTTGGGCACAAACACCATGGCTTGCGCTTGGGCGCCCAGTTTGGACGGCGCTTTAGCGGTGCTCGCAGCGCGCTTAGATACACCTTCTTGTTCAGCGGCCTGGGCCACTTGCGCGGCTTCGTCGTCGCGGGCGCAAGTGGCACCGTTCTCGATGGCCAACTCAGAGGTCGTCATGTAGGGGTTGTAGTGCGCCTCTACCCTGCCCGGCAGATCTACGCTGCTCGAATCGATTTCGATCCAGTCCTTGCCACTGGGATCATCCGGGCGGCGCACAAAAGCCGTGCCGCGCACATCGGTTATCGACTGCACCGGCTCGCGCGCGGCCAGGCGGTGCGCGATTTCGACAATGGCGCGCTCGGCATTGCCGTAAAGCAGCAAATCGCATTTGGCATCGACGACGATGGAGCGGCGCACTTTGTCGCTCCAGTAATCGTAATGCGCGATGCGGCGCAAGCTGCCCTCGATACCGCCCAACACGATAGGCACGTCTTTGAAGGCTTCGCGGCAACGCTGGCTATAGACGATGGCCGCGCGATCGGGCCGCTTACCGCCTATGTCGCCTGGTGTGTAGGCATCATCACTGCGTATCTTGCGATCGGCGGTGTAGCGATTGATCATGGAGTCCATATTGCCGCTGGTCACACCCCAAAACAAATTGGGTTTGCCCAACACCTGGAAGGGCGCAGCGCTATTCCAGTCCGGCTGGGCGATGATGCCTACGCGAAAGCCCTGCGCCTCCAGCATGCGCCCAATGACGGCCATGCCAAAGCTGGGGTGGTCCACATAGGCGTCGCCAGTGACCAGAACAATATCGCAGCTGTCCCAGCCCAACTTGTCCATCTCGGCCCGGCTCATTGGCAACATGGGCGCGGTGCCGAAGCGCGAGGCCCAATACTTGCGGTAGCTGCCAAGCGGCTTGGCGTCGCGTGCAAAGTGGGAAACGTCTAAGGGGGCATTCATTGGCGGATTTTAGCTTTGCCCCTAGAATCAAAGCCCGTCCTCGCTCCTGTCACTGCGAGGGATGTCCTTCCATTTCAAAGGTTGTTTCATGAAAAAACTGTTTTTGGGCCTTGCCGTCCTGTCCATGCTGGCCGCTTGCGGTAAAAAACCAGAGGCGCCCGCCCCGGCCGCGTCCGAACCTGCGGCAGCTGCACCGGCCGAGCTCAAAGTCGCCATCGACCCCACCTACGAGCCCTTCACCTTCAAAACGGCCGATGGCCAGCCCACCGGTTTTGACGTGGACATTGCCAACGCCGTGTGCGAGCAAATCAAGCGCAAGTGCGTGTTCGTAGAACAAGTCTGGGACAGCATGATCCCCGGCCTGAACGCCAAGAAATACGATGTGATCATCAGTTCCATGTCTATCACCGACGACCGCATGAAGGAAGTCGATTTCACTGACAAGTACTACAACACGCCTAGCCGCATCGTGCTAAAGAAAACCGTGAAGTACACCGACCCGGCCTCCATCAAGGGCAAGAAAATCGGCGTGCTCAAGGGTTCTACCCAAGAGGCCTATGCCATGGGCGAACTCAAGCCCGCTGGTGTGGTGGTCAATTCCTATGAAGCGCAAGACCAGGTTTACCTGGACATCAAATCGGGTCGTCTGGACGGCACCGTCGCCGACTTCATGGAAGTGACGGGCGGATTCCTGAGCAAGCCCGAAGGCGAGAAATACGCTTTGGCCGGACCGGATCTGAAAGAACCCAAGTACTTTGGCTATGGCGCCGGTATTGCACTGCGCAAGGGCGAAGACGCCCTCAAAGCCGAGCTCAATGCCGCCATCAAAACCATCCGCAGCAATGGCAGCTACAAGACTTTGAACGACAAATACTTTGCCAAGTTCAATATCGACGTCTACGGCGAATAAAAGCATTGACGGCCACGGCGCGCCAACTGCGGGCGTCTGCTAAGGCACATTGATGCCTCCGATCGGCACACCAGACTCCTCGGTGTGCCGATTTTTTTTGCCTATTTTTACCGCCTGAGCGCAGACCCGGGTCATTTTCGCGGCACACTGTACGCTGATGAACGCGTATTACTTCAGCATTCTGCAAGGCTCCCTGATGACCATCGCGGTGGCGCTGGCCTCGCTGGCGCTGGCCGTGGTGTTCGGCTTGCTAGGCGCAGCGGCGCGGCTTTCGCCGAACCGCTTGGCCGTGGCGGTAGGCACGGTGTACACCACCGTCATTCGCGGCATACCGGATCTGGTGCTGATGCTGTTGGTGTTTTATGGCGGCACCATGGGGCTCAATTACCTGGTGACGGCCCTGGGCAGCAAGGGTTCGGTGGATATCAACCCGTTCGTGGCCGGAGTGCTGACGCTGGGCTTTATTTACGGCGCCTATATGACCGAGACCTTTCGGGGGGCGATTTTGGCCATACCGCGCGGTCAGTCGGAGGCGGCTTTGGCCTTTGGCATGGGCCGTGTGCAAACTTTTTTGCGCATCATCGCGCCGCAAATGGTGCGCTACGCCCTGCCCGGCTTTACCAATAACTGGCTAGTGCTCATTAAGTCCACTGCGTTGGTCAGCCTGATTGGCTTACAGGAAATGACGTATTTATCCAAGCAAGCCAGTGCCGCCACGCGCTCGCCCTTTGCGTTTTTTCTGTTTACAGCGGCTTTGTTTTTAATTTTTACCAGCGCTTCGCTGTGGGTGCTGGACAAAGCCAACGCCCGTTACAGCTTGGGCACGCGCCGTGCGCAACTCCATTGAGCCCGGCATGTTGCAGTCCACGCTATTGACCTGGAGCCCCGCGCTATGAAGTGGGACGTTATTTTTCAGCCCCAAAACCTCGCGCTGTATGGGCAAGGCATCCTGACGACGCTACATCTATTGTTTGCCAGCCTGGCCATTGGCGCGGTGCTGGCACTGGTGTTTGCGCTGGCGCTGACCAGCCGCTGGCGCGTTTTGCGCGCCGTGGTGGGCGCTTACACCTATGTGGTGCGCGGCACACCGCTGCTGATTCAGGTCTATCTGATTTATTACGGCTTAGGCCAGTTGGAGTGGATCCAGACGCGTTGGGACGATATCTGGCCCTGGACGTATTTCAAAGAACCATTTTTTTGCGCTCTGCTGGCCTTTAGCCTGAATACGGCCGGTTACACCGCCGAGATGCTGGCGGGCGCCATCCGCGAAACCAGCGCGGGTGAAATTGAAGCGGCGCAGGCCTACGGCATGGGGCCGGTGGCGATTGTGTGGCGCATCGTGCTGCCCAGCGCGATGCGACGCACCCTGCCCGCTTATAGCAACGAAGTGGTGATGATGCTGCAAAGCACCAGCTTGGCGAGCGCCGTGCCCAGTATGCTGGACGTCACTTCGGCGGCCAGTCGGGTGTATTCCAAGTATTACTTGCCGTTTGAGGCCTTTTTGTTTGCGGCGGGTATTTACCTAGTGGCCACCTTTGCACTGGTAGGGATTTTCCGGCTGGCGGAGCGGCATTTTCTGGCGTATCTTGGGCCCCAAAAGACTTGAAACACTGACACCATGCAACGCCAAGACCATCTGCTTGTATCGCCCAGCCTGGGCTCGCATAAGACGCTGACAAGTTTTCATTTCGGCCAGCCAGGCGCAGGCCCCAAGATTTACATCCAAGCCAGCCTGCATGCGGAGGAACTTCCGGGCATGTTGGTGGCCTACCATTTGCGGCCACTGCTGGAGCGCTTGGATGCGGCGGGGCAAATCCAAGGCAGCATCGTGCTGGTGCCTATGGCCAACCCGATCGGCGCGGCGCAGCGGGTACAACACAAACCGGCGGGCCGTTTTGAACTGGACAGCGCCGAAAACTTCAACCGCTTTTACCCGGACTTTGCGCAGCATATCGCCGATGAAGTGCTGCCAATGCTGGGCAAAGATGCTGCAACCAACGTGGCCTTGGTGCGCCAGGCCATGGGGCGCTATCTGGCGCAGTGGACACCCAAAACCGAATTGCACAGCCTGCGCCGCACTTTGCTGCAACTGTCGTTTGATGCGGACTATGTGCTGGACTTGCATTGCGACTGCGAAGCCGTGATGCACTTTTATTGCGAAGAAGCCTGCTGGAGCGCTTTAGCGCCGCTGGCACATTACCTGCAAAGCCAGGCGATTTTGTTGGCCAAAAACTCGGGTAGTAGCCCTTTTGATGAATGCCTGTCAGGCGTTTGGTGGCGATTGGCCGAGCGGATCGCCGCGCGTGGCCTGGATGTGCCGCTTCCGCAAAGCTGCCATAGCACCACCATCGAGCTGCGGGGCGAGGCCGAGGTGCAGCACGCTCTGGCGGCGCAGGACGCCACTGCTATTGCCGAATTTTTGCGCGGCCTGGGCGTGCTGCGCGATACGCCAGCAGCACCCCTGCCCAACCCAGCCTGCCAAGCCACGCCTTTGGCTGGGTCGGAAACTTTGTATGCCAACACGCCGGGGATGGTGGTGTTTGCGGCCCAGCCGGGCGACATCCTGAAAGTTGGCGATCTGGTGGCCGAAGTAATTGACCCGATTAAGGCCCAAAGTGCGCGCATATGCGCCGGCGTGGATGGTGTGCTGTATGCCCGCATACGCGACCGCTATGTGACCACTGGTTGCGAATTGGCCAAAATTGCAGGCGCAGTGCCTTTCAAGACCGGCGAACTGCTCGGTGCCTGAACCGCCTGCGCGCCTTGCCCCATCAATACCCTAAGCCGTATGAACGCTGTGACCCGCAAACTGCAAATCGACGATATCCATAAACGCTTTGGCAACAACGAGGTGCTGCGCGGCGTGTCGCTGTCAGCGGATGCCGGCGATGTGATCGCCATCATAGGCAGCTCAGGTTCGGGCAAAAGTACGCTGCTGCGCTGCATCAATATGCTGGAGCGGCCTCATGCCGGGCGCATTAC
>CANKNK010000089.1 GCA_947483455.1 Comamonadaceae bacterium
CACCAGAGCGCCGAACGCCAGCGCAGCCGCCTCGCGCAACTGGGTGTCCGCCTGGGTGCATTGGATCCGCAGTTAGTCCTAGGCCGTGGTTATGCTTGGCTACAGGATGAAACGGGCCAGGCACTCACAGGGACGGCACAGATGCAAATTGGCCAACGCGTACAAGCCCGTTTGTCCGATGGCACGGCCGATTTGCAGGTGCAAACCCTCCGGCCCGGACAGGGCTAGGGGCGGCCGTGCGGCAGCCCGATGGCTGGCTTAGTAGTCGTCCAGCACCGCGCCTTTGCTCGCGGTCGATGCATTGAAAGCGAACTTGGCTTGCACACCGCGGGTGTAGCGCGGTGCTGGGGCCTGCCAAACCGCTCGGCGTTTGGCAATTTCTTCGTCCGACACATTAAGTTGGAGTAACAGTGCGTGCGAGTCGATGGTGATCGAGTCGCCCTCGTGAATAAATGCGATGGTTCCACCGACCGCCGCTTCCGGTGCCACATGGCCCACCACCATGCCCCAGGTGCCTCCGGAGAAACGGCCATCGGTAATCAGGCCCACGCTTTCGCCCAAACCTGCGCCAATCAGCGCGCCGGTGGGCGCCAGCATTTCGGGCATGCCGGGGCCGCCTTTGGGGCCGAGGTAGCGCAAGACCATCACATCACCGGCGACGATCTTGCCGGCCAAAATGGCTTTCAACGCGGATTGCTCGTCGTCAAACACGCGTGCCGGGCCCGTCATGACGGGTTTTTTCAGGCCGGTGATTTTGGCCACGCAGCCTTCGGGCGAGAGGTTGCCCTTCAGAATCGCCAGGTGGCCCTGCGCGTACATCGGTTGGTTGATCGGACGGATGACGTCCTGGTCTGCGCGGGGCGCATCGGGGATGTCTTTGAGCACCTCGGCAATGGTTTGGCCGGTAATCGTCAGGCAGTCGCCGTGCAGCAGTCCGGCTACCAGCAAGGTCTTCATGACCTGGGGAATGCCGCCTGCGCGGTGCAGATCCACGGCCAAGTACTTGCCGCTGGGCTTGAGGTCACACAGCACCGGGGTCTTCACGCGCACGCGCTCAAAGTCCTCGATAGTCCACTCCACCTCTGCCGCATGCGCAATGGCCAAAAAGTGCAGCACCGCATTGGTGGAGCCACCGGTCGCCATGATCACGGCGACCGCGTTTTCAATTGATTTGCGCGTCACGATGTCACGCGGTTTGATGTCTTTTTTGATCGCTTCAATCAGCACCTGGGCCGAGGCTTTGGCGGAATTGAGCTTCTCGTCGTGCGGGTTGGCCATGGTGCTAGAGTAGATCAGCGAGATGCCCAGGGCTTCAAACGCACTGGACATGGTGTTGGCGGTGTACATGCCGCCACACGAGCCAGGACCCGGGATGGCGCGCTGCTCGATTTCGTGCAAATCAAAATCGCTTAAGTTGCCCGCCGCGTTCTGGCCTACGGCTTCGAACACGCTGACGATGTTGAGGTCCTGGCCCTTGTAGCTGCCAGGCAAAATCGTGCCGCCATAAACATAAATCGCCGGCACGTTGGCGCGCAACATGCCCATCAAGCCGCCGGGCATGTTTTTATCGCAACCGCCAATCACCACCACGCCATCCATCCACTGGCCTTGTACGCAGGTCTCGATGCAATCGGAAATCACTTCGCGGCTCACCAGGGAATACTTCATACCTTCGGTGCCCATGGCCATACCGTCCGAAATGGTGGGCGTGCCAAACACTTGGGCATTGCCGCCGGCCTCTTCAATGCCGGCAATCGCCGCATCGGCCAGTTTTTGCAAACCGCTGTTACAAGGGGTGATGGTGCTGTGCCCATTGGCAACGCCAACCATGGGTTTTTTGAAATCGGTTTCTTCATAGCCCATGGCGTAGTACATGGACCGGTTGGGCGCGCGCGATTTGCCTTCGGTGATATGGGCGCTGCGGCGGTTGATGGGCAGGATGGGAATGGTTTTGTCGGTCATGGCGCGGTTCGTAAGGCGTTGGAAAACCCCAGTTTACTTGCCGCCCCGCCTGCGGCGCCAGCGCTAGAAGCTCTGGTGCAGTGTCCAGACGCTCCGGCCGGATAAGGCACGGGCACATGGCCCCGTTAAAATTGCCGATTCCCTCCAGCCGACCTTGCACCGTGACGCTCCACATCAGCACATTTGAAGGCGGCAACGCCCTAAGCCCATTTCGCAGCCAGCAATTACTGGCCCAATTGCAGCGCGTTCACGACAACATCAGCGCCCTGGATGCCCGCTACGTCCATTGGGTAGCAACGGATACCGCGCCCGAACCCGAATTGTTGGAACGTCTGGGCGCCTTGCTGAGCTATGGCGAGCCCGCCTCCCAGCCGCAAGGTGGCAATGTCTTGCTGGTCTCGCCCAGGCTGGGTACGCTTTCACCCTGGGCCTCCAAGGCTACCGACATTGCACACAACTGCGGTTTTGCGGTGCGTCGCATTGAACGTGCCGTCGAATACCGCGTGCATGTCAAATCCTGGCTCGGGCGAACGGGCAGCTTGAACCAAGCCCAAATACAGTCCGTCGCCGCCAGTTTGCATGACCGCATGACCGAAAGTGTTTGGCACGAGCGTTCGCAAGTCGTCCGTTTGTTCCAGGCCTTGCCCGCTACGCCCATGGACTATTGCGATGTGTTGGGTGGGGGGCGCGCTGCACTGGAAGAGGCCAATGTGCAATTTGGTTTGGCACTGGCCGAGGACGAAATCGACTACCTGCACCAGGCCTTTGAGCGCTTGCAGCGCAATCCTACGGATGTAGAGCTCATGATGTTTGCGCAGGCCAATAGCGAGCACTGCCGCCACAAAATTTTCAACGCCGACTTCAGCATCGACGGCCAGGCCCAAAACAGCAGCATGTTCGGCATGATCCGCCATACGCACCAGATGCATCCGCAGCACATGCTGGTGGCGTATTCGGATAACGCCTCGGTGATGGAAGGCGCGGCGGTAGAACGCTTTGCACCGCGCCCGGCTTCGACCCAGGGAGGGCAGCAATCGCCGCCGTATATCAAAACCGAGGCCTTGCAGCATATCTTGATGAAGGTGGAAACGCATAACCACCCGACCGCCATCTCGCCATTTCCCGGCGCCTCCACCGGCGCGGGCGGCGAGATACGGGATGAGGGTGCTACCGGGCGCGGCTCAAAGCCCAAAGCCGGGCTGACCGGGTTTACGGTGTCCACCTTGCGCTGGGACGGGCAGGGCGGCTATGGCAAACCCGCGCATATTGCCAGCCCCCTACAAATCATGATCGAAGGCCCTTTGGGCGGAGCCGCGTTTAACAACGAATTTGGCAGACCCAATTTGCTGGGCTACTTTCGGGAATTCGAACAAAGCGCACGCAGCACGCAGGATACGGTGCAGCGCGGCTACCACAAGCCCATCATGATCGCTGGGGGCCTGGGCGTCATCGATGCGGCGCAGACACATAAGAAACTGTTTCCTGCCGGTAGCTTGCTGGTGCAACTGGGCGGGCCCGGCATGCGTATCGGCATGGGCGGCAGCGCGGCGAGCTCGATGGCGACCGGTGCCAATGCAGCGGAGCTGGACTTTGATTCGGTGCAACGCGGCAATCCCGAAATTCAACGCCGCGCACAAGAAGTGATCAACCAATGTTGGTTGATGGGCGCCGATGCCAACCCCATCCTGGCGATCCATGATGTGGGCGCCGGCGGCTTGTCCAATGCCTTCCCCGAGCTGAGCCATGACGCGGGCCGCGGCGCGCGCTTTGACTTGCGCGCCGTACCGCTGGAAGAGTCTGGCATGGCGCCCAAAGAGATTTGGTGCAATGAAAGCCAGGAGCGCTATGTGATGGCGATTGCCCCTGATTCCTTGCCCCTGTTTACTGCTTTGTGCGAGCGCGAGCGTTGCCCCTTTGCCGTAGTCGGTGTGGCGACTGAAGATCGCCAATTGGTGGTGGCTGATGATGGCGCATCGTCACCGGTCGATATGCCCATGGAGGTGCTGCTGGGCAAACCGCCCAAGATGCACCGCGATGTGCAAACCCTGCGCCGCGACTTTGCGCCCTTGGATCTAAGCGGCGTGACATTGCAAAGTGCCGTGACGGCGGTGTTGTCGCACCCCACGGTGGCCTCCAAGCGGTTTTTGGTGACGATTGGCGACCGCACGGTGGGAGGCCT
The DNA here is from genome assembly GCA_947483455.1 of Comamonadaceae bacterium. GTDB lineage: Bacteria > Pseudomonadota > Gammaproteobacteria > Burkholderiales > Burkholderiaceae_C > Allorhodoferax. The sequence goes on from CANKNK010000089.1 coordinate 4,142, forward strand.
CAGCCACCGCGACCAGATGGTGGGGCCCTGGCAGGTACCGGTAGCCGATTGCGCGGTCACGCTAGCCGACTACAAAGGCTTCGCCGGTGAAGCCATGTCTATGGGGGAGCGCACGCCGCTGGCGGTGATTGACGCACCGGCCTCGGGCCGTATGGCAATTGCCGAGGCGATTACGAATTTGCTGGCCGCGCCGATTGAGCTGTCGCGCGTCAAACTCTCCGCGAACTGGATGGCCGCTTGTGGAGAGGCCGGGGAAGACGCAGCGCTCTATGCCACGGTGCAGGCGGTGGGCATGGAACTGTGCCCGGCATTGGGCATCTCGATTCCGGTCGGCAAAGATTCGCTATCCATGCGTACCCAGTGGACGGACGAAGAGGGCATGGCGAAAAAAGTCAGTTCGCCGGTTTCGCTGATCGTTTCGGCCTTTGCCAGTATTGCTGATGTGCGGTCCACATTGACACCGCAATTGCAGCCGGTGGATGATGGCCTCTTGGTGCTGATCGACTTGGGGCGCGGTAAAAACCGCATGGGTGCTGGCATCTTGGCCCAATCCCTGGAGCAAACAGGCCACCAAGCGCCAGACCTGGACGATGCACAAGATCTTGTCGCCTTGGTGCAAGCCGTCAATGCCCTGCGTGCGGAGAAAAAAATACTCGCCTACCATGACCGCAGCGACGGCGGCTTGTTGGCCAGTGTGGCCGAGATGGCCTTTGCCGGGCGTGTAGGCGTGGCGCTGAATGTGGACATGCTGGTGCTTGAAGGCGATGGCGTCTCCGACAGCCGCATGGACGTAGGCGATAGCAAAAACTGGGCAAACCAAGTCGGTGCGTTGCGCGAAGAATTGACGCTCAAGGCGCTTTTCAATGAGGAGCTAGGTGTGGTCTTGCAGGTGCGCGCAACGGACCGCGACCCTGTCATGGCAGTGCTGCGTGAACATGGCTTATCCAAGCACAGCCATGTGATTGGCAAAACGCGCCCGGCCAAGGACGGCAATTCACCGGTCTTAGAAATCTGGCGCGACGCGAAGTCGGTATTTAGCGCGCCCTTACATGACCTGGCCCAGGTATGGGACAGCGTGAGTTGGAAAATTTGCCGTCTGCGCGACAACCCGGCATGCGCGGACGCCGAGCATGCTGCGTTTGGCGCGCAGGGCGATGGCGGCATGCATGTGGTGTTGCCGCCTGGTCTGGCCCCCGAGCCCGCGCCCACGGCGCCCGCCTTGCTATCGCGCAAGCCGCGTGTGGCCGTGTTACGCGAGCAGGGCGTCAATTCGCACATCGAAATGGCCTACGCTTTTACCGAAGCTGGCTTTGAAGCCTTTGATGTGCACATGAGCGATTTGCAAACCGGTCGCGCCGATCTGCGCGACTTTGCCGGACTGGTGGCCTGCGGAGGATTTAGCTATGGCGACACCCTGGGCGCGGGCATAGGCTGGGCGCGCTCCATCACCTTCAATACCCGCCTGGCGGACCAGTTCAGCGCGTTTTTTGCACGCCCGGACACCTTTGGTTTGGGCGTGTGCAATGGCTGCCAGATGTTTGCCGAGCTGGCCGACATCATCCCCGGCGCTGGCCACTGGCCGCGCTTTAGCACCAACCTGAGCGAGCGCTTCGAAGCGCGCCTGTCCATGGTAGAGGTGCTGGACTCACCCTCGCTGTTTTTCAAAGGCATGGCCGGCGCGCGTTTACCCATCGCCGTCGCCCATGGTGAAGGTTTTGCCAACTTTGCCCAGCGCGGCGATGCCGCCAAAGTGCTGCGCGCCATGCGCTATGTGGATAACGCTGGTCAGGCCACTGAAGCCTATCCGTTCAACCCCAACGGCAGCCCGGCGGGCCTGACAGCGGTGACGACGGCGGATGGGCGCTTCACCGCCATGATGCCGCACCCCGAGCGTGTGTTTCGCAATGTGCAAAGCAGCTGGACCCCGTTGGACATCAGTGCGCGCAGCCCGTGGATGCACCTGTGGCACAACGCACGCCAATGGCTGGGCTAATCCCTTTGGCATCTACCTTGACCAGTCCTAGGCCTATGGGGCTGCGCGTTCAGCGCTTGGTGGCATAGGCTGCAAGTCATGGGTACCACACGCTACCAATGGGTGGATGCGCTACGCGGCCTGGCCATGGTGTGGATGACGATTTTTCACTTTTGCTTTGATCTGGCCAACGCCGGTCTGTTGCAAGCTAATTTTTACCAGGACCCGCGCTGGACGGTGCAGCGCACCTGCATCCTTAGCCTGTTTTTGCTTTGCGCGGGAGCGGGCCAGGCCATCGCCTTGGCGCAGGGGCAAAACTGGCGCCGCTTTGGCAAACGTTTCTTGCACATCGGAGCCTGCGCGGTGCTGGTGAGCGCGGGGTCTTACCTGATGTTTCCGAACAGTTTTATTTACTTTGGTGTTTTACATGGCATGGCGGTGATGCTGCTCATTACCCGCTTTATCGGCCAGCGCGCGCGCGCCTTGTGGTTGCTGGGGGCCGCTCTGATCGCCTTGCAATGGCTGGCCCCCTGGGCCACGGAAGCGGGTTGGTGGGCTAGCGCCTTCAACGACAAGCCGCTCAACTGGCTTGGCTTGATCAGTACCAAGCCGATTACCGAAGACTACGTTCCGCTGGTGCCTTGGTTGGGCGTGATGCTGTGGGGTATGGCTGCTATGCAATGGGTGCTGGGCCGCACCGCCACCCATGCGCTGCAACAGGCCGATGTCATGGCCTTGCGACCCTTGGCCTCTCTGGGACGTTGGAGTCTGACCTACTACATGGTCCACCAACCCGTGATGCTCGGAGCCTTGTGGTTGTGGCAGCGAATCTGAATCGCGCCTGCAAATCGGCAACAAAAAACGCGGCACTGGGCCGCGTTTTTCATGGGGGAAGATTAAGCCGTTTACTCAATCTTGGCTTTGCTACGCAATTCTTCCTGGTACTTGGCCAAATTTTGCTG
>CANKNK010000090.1 GCA_947483455.1 Comamonadaceae bacterium
GCTCAAAATCACCCCGGTATTTGGTACCTGCCAGCAGTGCGCCCATATCCAGGGAGTACACCACCGCGTCCGCTAGCACTTCTGGAACGTCTTTTTGGGAAATTCGCCAGGCCAGACCCTCGGCAATCGCCGTCTTGCCTACGCCCGCTTCGCCCACCAGCAAGGGATTGTTTTTGCGGCGACGGCACAAAATCTGGATCACACGCTCGACTTCATACTCGCGCCCGATCAAGGGGTCGATCTTGCCGTCTTTGGCCAACTGGTTCAAGTTCTGGGTGTACTGCTCGAGCGGGGACGCTTTTTCATTTTTCTCACTGGAAGCTTCCTCGGCCTCGGGGCCACTTTCGCTGCCTTTGGCGGCTTCGGGCGGATCGCTTTTCTTGATGCCGTGGGCAATGAAATTGACCACATCCAACCGGGTTACGCCCTGTTGGTGCAGATAGTAGACCGCATGGGAATCTTTTTCGCCAAAGATGGCGACCAGCACATTGCTGCCCATCACCTCTTTTTTGCCGCTGCCAGTGGACTGCACATGCATGATGGCGCGTTGGATGACCCGCTGAAAGCCCAGCGTAGGTTGGGTATCCACTTCATCGACACCGGCAACTTGGGGCGTGTTGTCTTTGATGAAATGGGTAAGCGACTTGCGCAATTCATCCACATTCGCCGAGCAGGCACGCAAGACCTCGGCGGCGCTGGGGTTGTCCAGCAGGGCGAGCAAGAGGTGCTCCACCGTAATAAATTCGTGCCGCTGCTGCCGGGCCTCGACAAAAGCCATATGCAGGCTGACTTCTAATTCCTGGGCGATCATGACTGTTCCTTCATCGTATGCATTTGTTCATCGTAGATGCGCGCCCCACTGGGCGCCACCTCTCACTACGTCCTATCGCCTTTTAGCCCACAGGCTCACTCACACATTGCAATGGATGCCCCGCCTTTTGGGCTGCATCCATGACTTGGTCCACCTTGGTGGCTGCCACGTCCCGGGTATACACCCCGCAAACCCCTCTTCCATCGATATGGATTTTCAGCATGATTTGGGTTGCTGTCGCCAAATCTTTGGAAAAAAATTCTTGGATCACCCCCACCACGAACTCCATGGGGGTGAAATCGTCATTCAGCATCAGAACTTGATGCATCGCCGGTGGCTGCACTTTTTGCGGCAAACGCTCCAGCACGATGGCACCACCGCCGTCATCGCGTTTGGGGGTCTGCCGGGGGAGTTCCCTCGGGGGTTTGGGTGGGGTAGTCGCCATCGTCCTATTTTATCGGTCCATACATCCTAGCGCAGTGCCAAGGGTAATTGGAGCGCCAAGTGCCGGATTCAAGCCCGTCGAGAAAAAAACGCCTGCGGCGCTGGTGCGCAACAGGCGTTTTATCAGCATCCTCAGCGGGCCATGTACCCGCGTGCGACTACATATGGTCGATCATGACCTTGCCAAAGCCAGAGCAGCTGACTTGGGTTGCGCCGTCCATCAGGCGGGCAAAGTCGTAGGTGACTTTCTTGCTGAGAATGGATTTTTTCATGGAACTGATAATCAAATCTGCCGCCTCTTTCCACCCCATATGGCGCAGCATCATTTCGGCTGACAAAATTTCGGAGCCGGGATTGACGTAGTCTTTGCCCGCATATTTGGGCGCCGTGCCGTGGGTGGCCTCGAACATGGCCACCGTATCACTGAGGTTGGCGCCCGGGGCAATGCCGATTCCGCCGACCTGCGCAGCCAGGGCGTCGGACACGTAGTCGCCGTTCAGGTTGAGGGTAGCGATGACGCTGTACTCAGCGGGGCGCAGCAAGATTTGTTGCAAGAAAGCGTCGGCAATACTGTCCTTGACCGTGATTTCGCGACCGGTTCTGGGGTTTTTAAATTTGCACCAAGGGCCACCGTCGACCAGTTGGGCGCCGAATTCTTTTTGCGCCAGGCCATAGGCCCAGTCGCGGAAGCCGCCTTCGGTAAATTTCATGATGTTGCCCTTGTGGACAATGGTCACACTGGGCTTGTCGTTATCAATCGCGTATTGGATGGCTTTGCGCACCAGGCGTTCTGTACCTTCGCGCGACACCGGCTTGATGCCAATACCCGAGGTATTGGGGAAACGGATTTTTTTGACGCCCATTTCCTCGGTCAGGAACTTGATCAGCTTTTTGGCCTTGTCGGACTCGGCCTCAAATTCGATGCCCGCGTAAATATCCTCGGAGTTTTCGCGGAAGATGACCATATCGGTCTTGTGCGGCTCTTTCACCGGGCTGGGCACGCCATCAAAATATTGGATGGGCCTGAGGCAAACGTATAAATCGAGTTCCTGGCGCAAAGCCACGTTCAAAGAGCGGATGCCGCCACCGACCGGCGTCGTCAGGGGGCCTTTGATGGAAACCACATAGTCGCGGATTGCATGCAGGGTTTCTTCGGGCAGCCACACATCCGGGCCATAGACCTTGGTGGACTTTTCACCGGCGTACACCTCCATCCAATGTATTTTCCGCTTGCCACCGTAACATTTGGCCACTGCCGCATCCACCACTTTGAGCATCACCGGCGTAATGTCCAGCCCCGTACCGTCACCCTCGATAAAGGGGATGATGGGCTCATCGGGAACGTTCAGGGAAAAATCGGCATTGACCGTGATTTTCTGGCCTTGGGCGGGAATTTTGATGTGCTGGTACATGAAATGAGTCTCTTTGATGTTGAATCAAGCGGTGAAGCACCGCCTGCAAGGCCTGTTTACCGGAGGGTCCGCAGACTTTTTCTGACTTGTCAACGCAATTTTAGACACAAACCTTTACGCGATACTGTCATAAATCAAGAAGCGCGTGGGCTAGGCACCCGCCCCGCCGCCCTCGACCACGCGCGACAGCTCGATCCGATGGGGTGTGCCGCACCCCTAGCAGCTAGGGGACAATCACGCCATGAACTTCTTTATCCGCATCCTCACCACAGCGACTTTGCTGGCGCCCCTGAGCCCACTTATGGCGCAGGATCAGCCCCAAACCGGCTTGCCGCGTACCAGCCTGGCAGCTGGTTTCCATCAAATCGAAGTGCAAATTGCCAGCACCCCGGCGCAACAGGCCACCGGCTTGATGTTCCGCGCGGAGATGCCACAACACGAAGGCATGTTGTTTATCTTCCCCGAGCCCAAACAGCAATGTTTCTGGATGAAAAACACCTTGATTCCCCTGACAGCGGCCTTCGTCGCCGATGATGGGACGGTAGTCAACCTGGAAGATATGCAGCCGCAAACCACCAAATCGCACTGCTCGGCCAAGCCGGTACGCTTTGTTTTGGAAGTCAACCAGGGTTGGTTTATGAAGAAAGGCCTTAAAGCTGGTTTGCGACTGGCCGGCCCGCCTTTCAAGTCAGGCGGCTAAGTCGCCGCGGGCCCGGACACCCATTACTTTTTTGCAAGCTAAGGGCTGCGCCCTGGCGGGATCTAAGTCGCGACGGGACGCGCGGCGAGTTGCAGCATCAGCTCGATGCGGGCCTTGACGGGACTTAATTCAAGAATCGGAAACTCTTGGCCCCGTCCATCGGCTCGGGGCAGCACCCGCCCGCGCGCGCAGCGCGTAGTGCGCACCACTGTCACGCCCTGGGATTGCGCCTCTTGCAGCGCCGCTTCCAGCCCCCGGTGTACCGTGCCATTGCCGGTACCGGCCAGCACAATACCCTGTAGCGGCGCGTCCCCGGACAGCGGGGGCGCACACAGTGCGCGCACCATAGCGCCATCCGCACCGTTATGACTGAACACGATTTCTACTCGGGGAAAGGCCTGACCCACATCAGTCTGCGCGGGCAAAGACTGCACTGCGCGGCTTGGCATGGCCCGGGGCCAGCCGCCAAGTAGCCGCAACTGCATTTCTTCCACCACACCGACCAGTCCATATTCACCTGCATCAAAAGGGTTGAGCTGGTAGGGATGATTTTTTTGTACCTGCGCGCCATCAAAAACCTGGCCTTGGCACACCAGCATCACACCCTGGGCGCCTGGGGTACAGGCAAGCACCGTGGCATCGCGTAGGTTTTGCGGGCCGTCCGGCCAATGGGAGCTTGCCGGGCGCATGGCGCAAGTCATGACCACGGGCTTGGCAGCCAGCAATAAAGCGGGCAGCGTTCGGGCCAGAAAAAACGCGGTCTCCTCCAAGGTATCCGTGCCATGGGTAATCACCACACCCCGCACCGTGGGACTGTCCAAATGATGGGCCACGCGCGCGCCCAGCACCTGCCAATGGCTGGGGTCTAAATCCTTGCTGTCCTCCTGAAATACCTGTTCATGCCGCAAGTCGCGCCCGCCCAAACGTTTAGGCAAACCCGGTAGCGCCGCCAGCAAGTCGCCCAGCGGGACCCGGCCCGAGGTGTAAGAAAGATTGTCCTGCGCGCTCGCTGCGCTCCCGGCAATCGTGCCGCCGGTGCCCAAAAAGACGATGGATTCAGCCATAACAAAAAAATCCTTGCAAAAAAATAAAAACTGGATAAAAATACAGTTACTGTGTAAGTTCACAGTCTGTTTGCAAACCCAGCCTGTCCTGACCACCTTCAAGGAGTCCGTATGCTAGAAGCCCCCAAACTCACTGCCCGCCAGCAGCAGATTCTCACGCTCATCGAAACCGCGATTGCACAAACCGGCGCGCCCCCCACCCGCGCCGAAATCGCTGCGGAGCTGGGCTTTAAGTCGGCCAATGCGGCAGAGGAGCATCTGCAAGCGCTGGCCCGCAAGGGCATGATAGAGCTGGTCAGCGGCACCTCACGCGGCATCCGCTTGCGCGGCCAGACACTGCGCGACATCCAAAGCAGCCGCTCCAAACAATTCTCGCTTTCCCTGCCCGGTCTGGCTCAATTGTGCTTGCCCCTCATTGGACGGGTGGCCGCCGGTTCGCCCATATTGGCGCAAGAACATGTAGACCAGACTTATTACGTCGAAAACAGCTTGTTCCAGCGCCAGCCAGATTACCTGCTCAAAGTACGCGGCATGTCCATGCGCGATGCCGGCATCATGGACGGCGATTTGCTGGCCGTCCAGTCCACCAAAGAGGCGAAAAACGGCCAGATCATCGTGGCCCGCATTGGCGAAGAAGTCACCGTCAAGCGATTCCGCCGCAACAAGCATTTGATCGAACTGCACCCCGAAAACCCGGATTTCCAAACCATTGTGGTCGAGCCGGGCGAACCCTTCGAGATCGAAGGCCTAGCAGTTGGCCTCATCCGCAACACCATCCTCATGTGAACACCGGTCCATAGAAAGCACCCCATGCGCACTCTTATCAACGCTCCTAAAGTCTCCGCCACCTTGTACCGCTTTGCGGACTGGTTGCAAGGCAGGCAAGCCCCGCCAAGGCAGACTGAGCAAACACGTACTGAGCCCTGTCAGATCAGGGTCATGCCGCTGCGCCCCTCGGCCAAGGCGCAAGCCCCCGCAGCGGCGCTCAACCGAGCGCCCGTCAATCTGCGGCCCTTGCGCGTATTGCGCATCGTGGACAACCCAAACCGCTCGGCGGGCGGGCGCATGGTCATTTCGGGGCGGATGGCCGATGTGTGCGCCGAATTGGATCGACTGGCAGGCAAAGAAGCAGCCGCGGCATGATGCTTTAGGCTGGCGGGATACGCGGGTCCCGGGCTCTGGAGTCGCGAGACCATCTGCCCTTAGACACGCAGGCGACAAAATCGCTTTATCCTTAGCGAGACAGGGGTGACAATGCGGTAATGCACTTTGCCCCCCGCTTTCGCTAGGGTCCTGCCATGGACGAACCCATTCTCACGGTAGAAGAGCGTAACGCGATTAATTCGGGGCGCTGGTTTTCCGCGCTGTCGCCCTCTCTCAAACATGACATCTTGCGCTATGCCTATGTCCGTCGCTACCGCGACGGCGAACTGCTGGCGGCACGTGGCGAACCTCCAGAAGAATGGCTGGCATGTGCCAAAGGTGCGGTGCGGGTCAGCTCTACCTCGATTTCGGGCAAGCAAATCACACTGACCTATGTAGAGCCAGGCATCTGGTTTGGCGACGTCTCGATTTTTGACGGGGACCGCCGTACCCACGATGCCTATGCCCACGGCGACACCACCACCTTGTGCGTCGCCAAGGCGGACTTCAAGAAAATCCTGTCTGCCCATGTCGAGTTATACGAGGCCCTGCTGCGGCTCCACGCCCGACGCATTCGCCAGCTATACGGACTGGTGGAAGACCTCAACACCCTGCCCTTGCGCGCGCGCTTGGCCAAGCAGTTGCTGCACTTAGTCCGTAGCTATGGCATTCCGTCGCTCAGCGACGGTAGCGAGACCCGCATCGGCCTGCAATTAGCCCAAGAGGAATTGGCGCAACTGCTGGGCGCCTCGCGCCAGCGCGTCAATCAAGAGCTCAAGTCTATGGAGCGCGATGGCTTTATCCGCATTGAACCAGGCGGCTTGGTTATCCGCGATCGGCAGGCGCTGATGCGCATTGCAGAAGCCGATCTGTGAGCTGAACACCCCATCACCACTACCATCGATTGAAACCTAAGCATGAATGACTTTGACCACTTCGTAGGCACGCAGCCGGTTGCGGACAAGCACAGCTTTGATACAGCCGCCCTTTCGCTATGGTTGCAATCGCATTTGCCCGGTTTTCAAGGCCCATTGACCGTAGCCTCTTTCAAAGGCGGGCAAAGCAATCCAACCTATCAATTGCAAACCCCCAGCCGCAGCTACGTCATGCGTGCCAAGCCCGGGCCGGTTGCCAAATTGCTGCCATCGGCTCACGCCATTGAACGCGAGTTCGCCGTCATGCGCGGACTGGCCGGTACCGAGGTTCCGGTGCCCGCGATGTACTGCCTTTGCGAAGATGAATCGGTGATTGGGCGCGCCTTTTACATCATGGAGTTCATTGAAGGCCGTATCCTTTGGGACCAAGCTTTGCCCGGCATGACCAAGCAAGAACGTGCGGCTATCTATGCTGAAATGAACCGTGTAATCGCCGCCTTGCACCGCGTCGATATCAGCGCACAGGGGCTGAGCAGCTACGGCAAACCGGGCAATTATTTCGAGCGCCAAATTGGCCGCTGGAGC
>CANKNK010000091.1 GCA_947483455.1 Comamonadaceae bacterium
GTGGAATACCCGCTTTGCCGCCTACAAAGCCGCGCATCCGGACCTGGCCAAAGAATTTGTACGCCGCATGAAGGGTGACTTGCCCAAGGGTTTTGTGCAAACCGCCGTTGATGCGGTATTGGCCGCCCATGCCAAAGCCGAAACCGTGGCCTCGCGCAAAGCCTCACAACTGGCGCTAGAGCATTTCACCGCAGCCTTGCCCGAGCTCCTAGGCGGCTCGGCCGACCTGACCGGCTCCAACCTCACCAACACCAAATCTACGCCCAATGTGCGCTTTGATGCACAAGGCCAATTGGTACAAAGCGCGGACGCCAACGGCCAGCTGCATGGCGGGCGCCATATCAACTATGGCGTGCGTGAATTTGGCATGGCCGCCATCATGAACGGTATCGCGCTGCATGGCGGCTTTATCCCTTACGGCGGCACCTTCCTCACCTTTAGCGACTATTCGCGCAATGCGATCCGCATGGCCGCCTTGATGAAAAAGCGCGTCATCCATGTGTTCACCCACGACAGCATCGGCCTGGGCGAAGACGGACCGACGCACCAATCCATCGAACACGCCGCGTCCTTGCGCCTGATCCCCAACCTAGACGTCTGGCGCCCAGCCGATACCGCTGAAACTGCCGTGGCCTGGACCGTGGCCCTGCAAAACCGCCACAAACCCACTGCCTTGTTGTTGTCGCGCCAAAACATCAGCTACGCACCCAAAGCCGAATCCGCAGCCGCTCCCCAAGCCTGCGGCCTGGACGCCATCAACAAAGGGGCTTATGTGCTGGCCGAGCCCTCTGAAGTCGGTCTGAAGAAAAAAATCCAGGCGGTGCTCATCGCCACGGGCTCGGAAGTGCAACTCGCACTGCAAGCGCAAGCCTTACTGGCTACACGCAAGATCGCCGTGCGCGTGGTCTCCATGCCCAGCACCACCACCTTTGACTTGCAAAGCGATGCTTACAAAAGCAGTGTGCTACCTGCGGGTGTGCCGCGTATTGCGGTCGAAATGGGTTCGAGCGGCGGTTGGTGGAAATACGGCTGCGCTGCAGTAGTAGGCATAGATACCTACGGCGAATCGGCCCCTGCGCCAGCGCTGTTCAAACACTTCGGTTTCACGCCTGACAACGTAGCCGACACCGTGCAATCGGCTTTGCAGCGCAAACGCTGAGCGCGCAAATTTTTTTACTTTTTGGAGAATAAAAATGGCTATCAAGGTAGGAATCAACGGATTTGGTCGCATCGGCCGCATGGTGTTTCGCGCTGCGGTGCAAAACTTTTCGGACATCGAAATCGTCGGTATCAACGACTTGCTCGAGCCCGATTACCTGGCCTATATGCTGCGCTACGACAGCGTGCACGGCCGCTTTGCTGGTGAGGTGTCGGTCAAAGACGGTGCGCTCATCGTCAATGGCAAAACTATACGCCTGACGCAAGAGCGCGATCCGGCGAATCTGAAGTGGGACGCGGTTGGCGCCGAGGTGGTGATTGAAGCCACTGGCCTGTTCCTGGACAAGCCTACCGCCGAGAAACACCTGGCAGCCGGTGCGAAGAAAGTCATTCTGTCGGCGCCCAGCAAAGACGACACGCCCATGTTTGTGTATGGCGTTAACCACGCCACCTACGCCGGGCAAAGCATTGTGTCCAACGCCTCCTGCACCACCAACTGCCTGGCCCCCGTAGCCAAGGTATTGCATGACAAATGGGGTATCAAGCGCGGCCTGATGACCACGGTACACGCGGCCACCGCCACGCAAAAAACCGTGGATGGCCCGAGCAACAAAGACTGGCGCGGCGGACGCGGCATTTTGGAAAACATCATCCCCAGTAGTACCGGCGCAGCCAAGGCAGTCGGCGTGGTGATTCCTGAACTCAACAAAAAACTCACCGGCATGTCCTTCCGCGTGCCCACCAGCGATGTATCGGTGGTGGACTTGACCTGCGAACTCAATACGGCCGCCACCTTGGCCGAAATTTGCGCCGAAATGAAGGCACAAAGCGAGGGCGCTTTGAAAGGCGTGCTCGGCTATACCGAAGACAAAGTGGTGGCCACCGATTTCCGCGGCGATGCACGCACTTCGATTTTTGATGCTGACGCCAGCATTGCGCTAGACGGCACCTTCATCAAAGTCGTTAGCTGGTACGACAACGAATGGGGCTACTCCAACAAATGCCTGGAGATGGTCCGCGTCGTTAGCAAATAAGATTGCACCATGCGCGCTGCCGCCCGCCTAGGCGGGTGGCGTGCCATCAACAGGGCGCACGCTGACTTCGGCACTGCTGATTTTTTGCAGGCCCTGCGCTGTCTCCACCCACAAAGCGCCCTGCGCATCTACACCGCGCCCAATACCAGCCAGGCCATCGCTGCACAGTACTTCAAGCCCATACAAGGCATCGCGTGCCTGGTAAGCACCCCGCAAGGGGCCCATGCCCTGGTCCGCAAAATCCAACACTGCTTTGACCACTGCCGGCGCAATCAGGCCAAATGCCTGCGCCGCGTCGGCCTCAGGTCGTAGCTCTTGCAGCCAGGCCGGTGGCGTACGCAAGCCCTCTGCCGCACGCGGCCCGATGTTGATGCCGATCCCGATGACGGCGTAGCGCGACGCGCCCATGCTGGCCGTTTCAATGAGGATGCCGCCCAGCTTGCGCCCGTGCAGCCACAAATCATTAGGCCACTTCAGTTGAATATCTGCGTGCAAGCTATGCGCTACCGCCAGCCCCACCGCCAAGGACAGGCCAGACCAGTCACGAGGCGCCAGCGGCAGGCCAATAGAAAAGGTAAGCGGCGCGGGGCCGGTATCAGGCGCTTCGCTCAGCCACTGCCGCCCCATGCGACCCCGCCCAGCGCTTTGCTGTTCCGCCACCAATGCAATGGGCTCAACGCGGCCCGCGCGGGCGCGCTCCATGAGCGCCGTATTGGTGGAAGGCAGGGTGGGCAGGATCTCTACGCTAAAGCCCGGCAGCCGCGGCGCCACCGCCTCCCAGACCGCTTCGGCAGGCCAGCGCAAGACCTTGTCTGCGGGTACGCCACCTGCCATGGCCGCTCAGCGCTTACGCCAGGCGGCGCGTTTGGGGGCCAGCATCGTGCCCCGGCAATGCTTGCTGCCGCACCAGCAGGGATATTCCGCCTTCAATTTGCGGGTGAGCGGCTCGTCAGTCACCAAGCCGTAGTCATAGGTCAGCTCTTCGCCGGCCTGGATGTTGCGCAAGGCTTTGATAAAGATGCGTCCCCGCACTTCATCGGCTTCGCAATTGCCGTCGCAGGAATGGTTAATCCACTTGGCCGCATTGCCCTGGTGCAGGCCATCGATCACCCGCGTGTCATCGATATGGAAGTAAAACGTATGGTTGGGATTGGCGGGGTCATGTGGGTGGCGTATTTGCGCTTCTTGCCAGCTAATGACTTCGCCTAGGTACTCGATGAGCGTTTCGCCTTCTGCAAAATCACGCAAAGCAAAAACGCCTTTGCCGTGGATGCCCGAGCTGCGTACCGCAAGTCTGCGCGTGGGGGGCGAGGCGGCAGATTTTGGCGGCACGGAAAAATTTGGTATGGTGGATCGTATGGGCGCGCATGTGTGCGCCCGTGTGGGTGCGCGCCCGTGCGTGCGCGAAGAAACGGATTGTAGTCACATGAAAAACGATATTGCAGGCAAGACCTTGGTCATTGCAGAAAAGCCTTCGGTTGCGCAGGACATCGTGCGTGCGCTCACCAGCAGCGCAGGCAAATTTGAGAAGCACGACGAGTATTTTGAAAACGAAACCTATGTGGTTTCCAGCGCCGTAGGCCATCTGGTAGAGATTCAAGCGCCTGAGGCCTATAACGTGAAACGCGGCAAGTGGAGTTTTGCGCATCTGCCCGTCATTCCTCCCCACTTTGATTTAAAGCCGGTGGACAAAACCAAAACGCGGCTCAACGCGGTGGTCAAACTTGCCAAACGCAAGGACGTGGCGCGGCTCATCAACGCCTGCGACGCCGGGCGCGAGGGTGAACTTATTTTTCGCTTGATTGAGCAGTACGCCGGTGGCGCCAAGCCTTTGGGTAAGCCGGTCAACCGTTTGTGGTTGCAATCCATGACCCCGCAAGCCATACGCGACGGCTTTGCGCATTTGCGCACCAACGCCCAAATGCAACCCCTGGCCGACGCCGCGCGCTGCCGCTCAGAGGCGGACTGGCTGGTGGGCATCAACGGCACACGCGCCATGACGGCTTTCAATTCACGCGACGGCGGTTTTTTCCTGACCACCGTGGGCCGGGTGCAAACGCCGACACTCTCGGTGGTCGTGGAGCGCGAAGAGCAAATCCGCAAATTCATCAGCCGCGATTATTTTGAAATCCATGCCGAGTTCGCTGCGCAAGCGGGGAGCTACGCCGCCAAATGGTTTGACCCGGCGCATAAAAAAGACGCCGAGGACGCCGAGAAGAAAGAAGACCGCCTGTGGTCCCAGGCGCAAGCGCAGGCGATTGCCGATGCGGTGCGCGGCAAACCCGCCAGTGTGCAGGAAGAAAGCAAGCCCAGCAATAAAAGCAGTCCCGGCCTGTTTGACTTGACCACTTTGCAGCGCGAAGCCAATGGGCGCTTTGGCTTTTCCGCCAAGACCACGCTGGCCTTGGCGCAAAGCCTGTACGAGCGGCACAAAGCCCTGACCTACCCGCGTACCGACTCGCGCCACCTGCCCGAAGACTACCTCGCCACGGTGAATGACACCATGGCCATGATCGCCAAAAGCAGCATGGGGCACCTGGCGCCCTTTGCGCGTACGGCGATTGCTAAACACTACATCAAACCGAGCAAAAAAGTGTTTGACAACAGCAAAGTGAGCGACCACTTTGCCATCATCCCAACGCTAGAGGCACCCAGTGGTTTGTCCGACGCCGAGCAAAAGCTCTATGACTTTGTGGTGCGCCGCTTTATCGCCGTGTTTTTCCCCGCTGCCGAATACCAAGTCACCACACGCATCAGCACCGTGGCGCTGGGCGCACAAAGCCACCCATTCAAAACCACCGGCAAGGTACTGGTCGAACCCGGCTGGTTGGCGGTCTACGGCAAAGAAGCAGCCGCCGAAATCGACGATGCCAAAGACGGCGACAAAGGCCAAAACCTGGTGCCGGTGCAGCCCGGCGAACAGGTACGCACCGACAGCGCCGAAGCCAAGGGCTTGAAAACCCGGCCCCCAGCGCGCTACACCGAAGCGACCTTGCTAGGCGCCATGGAGGGCGCGGGCAAAACGGTAGAAGACGAAGAGTTCAGTGAAGCCATGCGCGAAAAAGGCCTGGGCACGCCGGCCACGCGCTCCTCCATTATTGAAGGTTTGCTCAACGAAAAATACATGTTGCGCGAGGGTCGCGAGCTGATTCCTACGGCTAAAGCATTTCAACTGATGACGCTCTTGCGCGGCCTAGGCGTGGAAGAATTGTCCAAGGCCGAGCTGACCGGTGAATGGGAATACAAACTGTCGCTGATGGAACAGGGCAAGATGGAGCGTGCGGCCTTTATGGCCGAGATCGCGGCCATGACCGAGCGCATGGTGAAAAAAGCCAAAGAGTACGACCGCGACACCATCCCCGGCGACTACGCCACCTTGCAAAGTGCCTGCCCCAACTGCGGCGGCATCGTGAAAGAAAACTACCGCCGCTACGCCTGCACCGGCAAAACCGGCGGCGAAGAGGGCTGCGGTTTTTCTTTCGGCAAAACACCGGCGGGACGCACTTTCGAGCTGGCCGAAGTAGAGCAGTTTTTGCGTGATAAAAAAATTGGACCCCTCGATGGCTTTCGCTCCAAAGCGGGCTGGCCATTTACGTCAGAGATCGTGCTCAAGTTCGATGAAGACAACAAAAACTTCAAGTTGGAATTTGACTTTGGCGATGACAAAGCGGGGCAAGAATCCGGCGAGCTGGCCGACTTCAGCGCCCAAGAGCCCCTAGGCGGCTGCCCCAAGTGCGGCGCACAAACCGGGGGGCTGGTGTTTGAACACGGCAAAAATTATGTCTGCGACCATGCAGTGCCCAGCCTGGTGCAAACCGTGCCTAGCTGCGACTTCAAAAGCGGGCAGATCATCTTGCAACAACCCATCGCACGCGAGCAAATGACCAAGCTCCTGGCCAGTGGCAAAACCGATATGCTGGATAAGTTTGTCAGCATGCGCACCCGCCGCGCTTTCAAAGCCATGTTGGCCTGGGACGCCGAGGCGGGCAAGGTGAATTTTGAATTTGCACCGAGCAAATTCCCGCCCCGCCCCGGTGCCGTAGCCAAAGCCGCTGCGGCGCGCACACGTGCGGTGGCAGCATCGCCTGCGACCAAGAAAGCCGCAGCTGCCGCTAAGAAAAGCCCAGCAGCCAAGAAGAGCGCCGCGGCTAAAGCGGTCAAACCCAAGGCGCCGCGCAAAGCCAGCACTGCCGCAGGCAAAGCGCCCAGCGCCGCGCTGGCAGCCGTCATCGGCAGTGAACCCGTGTCCAGGCCCGAGGTAGTCAAGAAACTATGGGACTACATCAAGGCCCAGGGCCTGCAAGACCCCAAGGACAAACGCACTATCGTGGCCGATGCCAAGCTACAAGCCGTGTTTGGCAAACCCAGCATCAATATGTTTGAACTGGCGGGTATTGTCGGCAAGCATTTGGAGTAAAAGCGGGGCGTCGAGCAACACTGCTAAGCTCTAGCGCAAGCAACAGCTCGGATGCCCGCAGGCCGCGCGCCTTCGCAGGCACGCGCTGGGACGCTTACAAAGCCACTATGAACTTCACCGAAATAGACGACGACTCCGAGCACAGCACGCACACGCCTGCCCAACGAGCCGCGGCCGCTGCGCGCAGCACCTGGGTGAGCGTGGTGGTCAACGTGCTGCTCTCGAGTGTGCAAATCGTGGTCGGCATCGCGGCCAAGTCCCAAGGCTTGGTGGCCGACGGCATCCATTCGCTTTCGGATTTGGTGTCCGATTTTGTGGTGCTGA
>CANKNK010000092.1 GCA_947483455.1 Comamonadaceae bacterium
GTAGCCGCGCTACTGCCCACAAAGTCGGTGATGAATTCGCCGAAATCAAAATGAAAACGGCTATCGGCAAAAGCCACTTCGCGTAGCGCTGCAAATACGCGTTCGCGCACCGTGTGTTTATGGTCGGTGTGTTCCATAGGCTTGTTTCCTTCAATCAAAAAAAGTGGACTGCGCACTCAGGTCGCAGGCGCCATCGCATAGCGTTGCAGCACGTAGCGCTCTAGTACCACGACCAGGCTATTGAGCAGTACGGCGATGAGGATGGCCACCACCGCTACGCTCCATATCATTCCGAAATCGAGCACGCCGCGCGACACATTGAGCAAGTTGCCGATGCCGGTGCCAGTGGCCAGCCATTCGGCAATCATCACGCCCAAAAACGCGCGTGGTGCCGCCAAGCGCGCTGCGGCGCATAAATACGGCAAGGCCCAGGGCAGCGCAATCAGGCGCAACTGCCGCCAGCGCCCGGCGCCATACACACGCACAAAATCGGTAGCGCTGCTTGGCACCAGTGCCAGCCCTTGGGCAATCGTCACAAAGGCGGGGAAAAACGTTACCGACACTGTCACCACCAAGATGCTTGCGGTGCCGCGCCCGAACACCAGCACCACCAATGGCGTCAGCGCCACCAGTGGCATGGACTGGCTGACCAAGGCCACCGGCATCAGGCTGAGGCCCAGCGCTTTATAGACCGTGGTGCTCACCGCCAGCAACAGCGCCACCGCCAGCCCAGCCAGCATGCCCAGCACGGTGTAGGGCAAGGTTTGCGACAGCGCATCAAGTAAGAGTTCGCGGTTCTCGGCCGCGTTGTCCACGGCAAACAAATGTTCCAGCACGCCTGCCGGTCCGCGCAGCACGATATCGGACACGCCCAGCAAGGTGAACAGCGCAATCACCCCGTACCACAGCACAAACGGCATGGCCAGCGTACCCAGGCGCATGGCCCAGCGCAGGGCTGCACTTTCGGTATCCAAGCCCGCCTGGAAACCCAGCGGCGTGCTGGCGCTTTGGGTGTCGCCCGCAAAGCGCGCCGCGATCAGGCCCGCGCAGCCGTACGCGATCCCGCTAACTGCCGTGGCCGTGAGGCCAATCCCCCACAAGCGCGCTGGGTCGGCCCGGCCTAGCGAGCCGATTAAATAGGTGCCCAGCCCGGCATTGCCGCCGCTGCCAAACTCCGCCAGTAGCGAGCCCAGCACCGCGGCGGGCGCTGCAACGCGTAAACCGGCCAGCAAGCTTGGCAAGCCGCTACGCAATCGGATGCGGCGCAGTATTTGTGCATCACTGCCGCCATACACGCGCACCAGGTCCACCAAGCGCGCGTCCACCTGCGTCAGGCCCAGGACCGTGGCGACCATGGTCGGGTAATACACCGACAGCGCGGCCAGCACCACGCGCGGTGTATCGCCAGGCAAAGCGATCACCAAAATCGGCACCAGCGCAATCGCTGGCATGGCAAACAAGCTTACGTTGACACCGGCCATCAAGCGCCCTGCAGGACGCCACCACGCAAACCACATTCCCATCAATACCGCGACCGTATTGCCGATCAAAAAACCAACAAAAGCGGTTTTGAGCGTGCCCCAAATATGCGGCGGGTAGTCGCCTCGGTCCAGCCACCATTGGCGCAGGATGCCGCTGGGAGCAGGTAGGGCACCTTGGCCTACCCATTGGGCCTGCCCTGCCAATTCCCACAGCAGTAGCATCAGCAGCAAGCCGGGCAAGGCCGCGCGGTGGCGTGTGGGCGTGTCCATTGGCTACCCGCTAGGCCGTGCCGTACAAAATACCGGCTACTTGTTGCTCCAGCGCGCGGAATGCAGTGCTGTTAAACAAGTCCACTGTGCGTGGCCTGGCAAAAGGTACCTCTACGATCTGCGCAATGCGCCCGGGCTGGCTTTGCATTACCGCCACGCGGTCGGCCAAAAACAAGGCCTCGTCAATACCATGCGTGACCAGCAGCGTGGTCGTGGGCCGCTCCAGCCAAATGCGTTGCAACTCCAGGTTCATGCTGCGGCGCAGGATTTGGTCCAGCGCGCCAAAAGGCTCGTCCAGCAACAGCACTTCGGGCTGCGTCACCAGCGCGCGCGCAATCGCCACCCGCTGGCGCATACCGCCCGAAAGCTGTGAAGGTAGCGCGCTTTCAAAACCTTGGAGGCCTACCAACTCCACCAGGCTACGGATGCGCGCCATGTCCACCGGCGCGCCGGTCACATCCAGTGGCAAGCGCACATTGTCCACCACCGAGCGCCATGGCAACAGCGCTGCGTCTTGAAACGCAATGCCCAGCGCACCACGTTGCTGCAAAGCCAATGGCGACTCTTCGCCAATGCGCACCGTGCCGCTATCGGGCTGCTCCAGCCCAGCCACCAGACGCAGCAAGGTGGACTTGCCGCAACCCGAAGGCCCGATCAGCGCGGTAAACGAACCATCGGGGCAGTGCAAAGAAACATGCTCCAGCGCCACCAAAGGAGGGGCGCCGGAGACGGCGAACACGCGCCCGACCTGGGCTATGCGCAGTTCGCTGTTGCGCATCAGATTTCTTTGAGCAAGCTGGTGTCAAAGTGCGACTTGTCGGCCTTCACATTGACGGCGTTGAGTGCGGCAATGCAGTTGGCAATCGACTCATCGCTCATGGCGAACACGCCGCCGGCGTTGGCGATCAAAGGCTTTTGCGCTTCGTTAAAGAACAATTCGTTTTCTATGCTGCGGCCGGTCCCTTTGAACCAGGTGTCTTTGAACTTGGGTGGATAGGCCTTGGTGTCTTTGAAGTTTTCGTCCCAGCCCTTGCGGCTGGCGCGCATAAAGGCCACGATATCTTTGCGGCGGGCCTTTAGGGTCTCTTGCGTCACCACCACCACGTCGTTAAACAGTGGCAGCTTGAAGTCTGCGAGCAGGAAACTGGTGGCATCTTTGCCCATGCTCTTGATGGTGAAAGGCACGTTGGTGGTGAAGTCCAGCGAACCGTCTATTTCACCCTTGATCAAGGGCGTCGGATCGTAGGCATAAGGCACGATCTTGACCTTGGCTTTGTCGATGCCGTTGAGCTTGAGCATGGCCTCGACGGTTAGGCGGTTGACCGGTGGCACGGCAATGGTTTTGCCGATCAGGTCTTGCGGTGTTTTCAATGGCTTGGAGGCCAGGCTGACGATGCCGACAGGGTTCTTCTGGTATTGCGCCCCGATGATGACCAGCGGTGCTTTTTGGTCGGTAATGGCTTTGATGGCAGTTTCCACTGTGGTCAGGCACACATCGGCTTTTTTGGACAAGAGCGAGGCCTCGGGGATCACGTCCGGGCCGCCCGACAAATACGTCAGGTCCAGACCTTCGGCTTTGTAAAAACCTTTGTCCATAGCCACAAAGTAGCCCATGAATTCGGCGTCGTTCACCCATGCCGCTTGCATGGTGAGTTTGGCAGCGCTTTGGCTCCAGGCGCCCATGGGCGCCATAGACGCCAAGGCGGCGGAGGTGGCAAGAAACTGGCGGCGTGATGCTTTCATGGTGTCATCCTTTGAAGGTGTGAAGTTAAAAAACAAGGGGCGGGGAAATCGGTACAAAAATGCGTTGAGAAAATCGGCTTCAGGCCAGGCCGATGATGCGTCGCAGCTCGGCTAACGCGGGAATGGCGCGCACTTGCTCGGGTGTGATGTCTTTCCAGTTCAGGCCGCGCGGGCGCTGGGTTTCGCGCGCCACTTGCAGGCTGCGCGTCGGGGTACAGATCCAGTCCACCAGTACATCGTCGGGGCTGGGGTAGAGCTTTTTGTCTAGCACCTGCACATCGTGCACCACGGTCACCAGCGGCGTGAGGTTGTCCACCAGGCCCATGTCGCTGAAGATGCGCCACTCCAGATCAAAAAAACCATGGCCGCGCCCAAAGCGCACGCCCGAGGTCGCCACTGCCGAGGCCCCTGTCGCTACAAAATCGAAAGCGCCCAAATCGGCCAATGCGTTGAGCGTCAGCGGCTCGCCAAAATGCGCCAGCCCGTCGGGCCAGGCACCATAGAGTTCATGGCCTGTGGGCACTGCGCCCGGGCGCAGCAAGTAAAAGCCGCTGGCCATGTTGTAGCTGGACACCACCAGGCTCACGCCGCGCGCCAACAGGCGCTGACGCAGGCCGGTCAGGCTGTTGTCTGGCGTGACAAATACATGGCGCGCCGCATCAAAACCGGGTAGCGCCCACAGGCGGTCTAGCGCGGCATCAGAGCCAATGAAATCGGGGATGAACTCGGAAAAGCGCAAATGAAAACGCGAGTCCGCCAGCGCCACGGCGCGCAGGCCGTCCCACAGTTGTTCACGGGCAAAAGCGGAAGCGGCCAATCGGTGTCCTTGTGCGCGGGTTTGACAAATCCAAGGCTTGCGGCCCGGCCTGATCGCGGCACATCGGGGGGCCGCAAGGCTGGAACCATTGTTTCAGATATTCATAGTATCATGGAATGATTGTTTCAACCACCGCCTTTTGGCCCATGCCCCAGCGCCTGCATTTACGGGTCACCATGCCCCTTTGTCCTGTTGGCGGCGGCCCCGTTCGACTTGCGATACTGCGGCCATGACTACCCGCCTGACGCTGGCTATACAAGAGCATTTCGAGCAGCTCTCGCCCAGCGAGCGCAAATTGGCCAAGCTCTTATTGGATCGCGCCGACGACATGCTCACCTATTCGGCCACCGAGCTGGCGGCCATGGCCGATGTGTCTAAGGCCACGGCGGCGCGTTTGTTTCGCAGTCTGGGCTATGCCGATTTCAACGAGGTGCGATTGCAAGCGCGCGAAGAGCGTAACCTGGCGCCGCCGTTTCAGGCGCCGCGCCTGTCAGGGGCAAGGGCACCCGTGCGCGCCCACAGCATCAGCGCGCATTTGCAAACCGAGTCGGAAAGTCTGGCGCGCACCTTCGAGTCCCTGCGCAGCGACACCTTGCTGGCAGCCGCCAGCGTGTTGGCTAAGGCGCCCAAAGTCTGGCTACTGGGGCTGGGCATGGACGAGGGTCTGATGCGTTTTGTGCGCCCGCAGCTGGCGCGTATTCGGCCCGAGGTCTATGCGCTGGGCATGCAAAGCGGCGTCTGGGCCGAAGACTTGGCGATGGCAGGCCCGCGCGATGCGCTGCTGCTCATCATGACCCAACCCCGCGACAGTGCTATGGACCGCCTTGCCGCACACGCTGGCACCACCCGCGTGCAAACCGTGGCCGTGGTCGATGTGCGCCATAGCGCATGGGCGCAGCGCTTCTCCAGCGTGGTGCTGCCCTGCTACAGCAGCAGCACCGATTACGCCTTCTCCGCTATGGCGGCCACCAGCATGTTGCAACTGCTCAGCCACCACGTCGCTATGCGTTTGGGCAAACGCGCCCAGCAACGCCAGCAACTGGTAGACGACATCGCGCAGGAGCTAGGCGGCGATTAGCGCGGGCGGGCCCGCTGGTCTTTACTTCAGCGTCGGATCTGCCAGCACCTTACCCGGCTTGGGCAAGCCATTGAACCCAAATACCCATTACAAATCAAATTGATATAATAGTGATATCAGTTTACATGCAAGGAGTAATTGATGTCCTCAACACAAACGCCCCATAGCGAGCGCATTTACCAGTCCAAAAACGGTTTTGGTATGGTCGGTTTTGCTTTCGTGCTCTTGGTGGTCGGCCTTTCCGCCGTTCGCAACGAGTCCTTCATTATTGGCGGCTTGCTGATTGCGCTGGCGGCGCTGCTCAGTGCGGGCCTATATATGGTGCATCCCAACATGGGCGCCATCCTCACTCTGTTTGGTCAGTACAGTGGCACCGACCGCAGCCAGGGCTTGCGTTGGGCCAACCCCTTGCAAGCCAAGCAAAAAATCTCACTTCGAGCGCGTAATCTCAATACGGCGGCGCTCAAGGTCAATGACAAGCGCGGCAACCCGGTGGAAATCGGTGCGGCAGTGGTTTGGATCGTGCGCGACTCGGCGCAGGCGATGTTTGAGATTGACAATTACGAGCGGTTTGTGTCTATACAGGCCGAAACCGCGCTACGCCACCTGGCATCGGTCTACGCCTACGACGAGGGTGAGGACCTGGCACCGAGCGAGACCACCTTGCGTGCCGGTTTGGACGAGGTGGCGCAAGCGCTCAAAGCCGAATTGCAAGCGCGCTTCGCGCTGGCTGGTGTCGATGTGCTAGACGCCAAACTCACGCACCTGGCCTATGCCCCCGAAATTGCGCAGGTGATGCTGCGCCGCCAGCAGGCTGAGGCCATAGTGAGCGCGCGCCACAAAATAGTCGCTGGCGCGGTAGGCATGGTTGAGGCGGCACTTAAAGGCTTGTCTGAACGCAAAATTATTGAACTGGACGACGAACGTAAAGCTGCGATGGTGAGCAACTTGCTCGTGGTACTGTGCGCCGACCGCGAAGTCAGCCCCGTGGTTAACACCGGCACTTTGTATAACTAAACCGCCTTCACGTAATACGCCAAACCATGGCCAGCCCCGGCAAAAAAGCGTATCCCCTGCGCATCGACCCAACATTGTGGGCCGCTATCGAACAATTGGCGGCCCTTGAGTTGCGAAGCGCCAATGCGCAAGTGGAGTTTCTGCTGCGCGAAGGACTTGCCCGCCGGGGACGCTTGGGCAAAGCCTCGACAAGCGACGGGACGATAAGGGCTGATGAACCACCGGCTGAATGAATGCGCATGAAGCGCAATCTTCGTGAGCGCCCTATCTGAGTGTGGGATCTGCCAGCACCTTACCCGGCTTGGGCAAGCCCGTTGGGCCGATGTGGGAGACGTGGGCCTCTACTTTTTGAACCCCGTTTTTGTCCAACTCCATGCGCAATGCCCAGCCAATGTAGTTGATGGGCAGCGGAAAGCCGTCGAACACAAAATTGCCCAGGCTGTAAAAAATCGGCTTGCCCTTGTA
>CANKNK010000093.1 GCA_947483455.1 Comamonadaceae bacterium
GCCTTGACCGAACCGGCAATCTGAATCGCGCCGGAAAACAGCAAGAGCTTTTCAGTCAAGGTGGTTTTACCGGCGTCGGGGTGGGAAATGATCGCAAAGGTGCGACGGCGGCGGGTTTCGGAGGCGAAGGACAAAGCGGGGGATTCCAATGAGTCGGCGCAGCGCGCACGAAGTTGGCTATTTTAAGATGGACCCTCTTGCTACATTTGGGAGAACGCGGCGTGCTGTTTGCAGTGCTATTCATCGACAAGCCCGGACAGGGCGCCTTGCGTGCCGCGCAATTAGCGGCCCATATTGCTTGGGTGGATGCCCATAAAGAGCAAGTGCTGGTCGCCGGTTCGCTGCGCGAGAACCCGGCGGATGTGCCCAAAGGCGGCTTGTGGGTAGTGCAGGCGCCGGATAAAGCAGCCGTGCGTGCCTTGATGCAAACCGATCCTTTTTACACCTGTGGTTTGCGCCATAGTGTGGAGGTATTGCACTGGAGCAAGGCGCTTGAACACCACCACGCGTTGATTTAAGGGAACGATCGCAGCCGCCAAGCCCTGCGGGAAGCCGCGTGCAAGAATTCGAACAAGCGCACAAAGTCTGCTTCGTGTTTATACAGATGCAGGGGTGATGCGGATGGCCGGGCCGCGAATGCTGATGTGGACTTGGGCAGCCGTGGTATGGCCAACGCAGACCCCAATTAGCCAGTCAGCGCCTCTATCGATACATGGAAACGCTGTGCCAGAGCCCGCGCCTGACGCAAGTTAAGACTACGCTTTCCTGCAAGCACGGCAGACACCACACTCTGCGCCCCTATTTCGGGCAAGTCGCACTGGCGCAGGCCATGTTGCTCCATTAAAAAAGCCAGCCTGCTTTGCGGCGTGCCCGCATCAGGCCAAGGGTGCTCCCTGTCTTCATACGCCTTGATGCGCTGCGCCACCAAGTCCACCAAGACAAAAATAGCGTGGTCATCGTCAGCCCCAAACTGCTCAAAGCACTCGTCAACAAAACGCAGCATCTCTTTGTAATGGGCCCCATTCCGAATGGGCGAGCCCAAGCCCAAAGCAGCATTCACTGCGCCCCAGGGCGCCAAAATATCAGAAACCTTCATTTCCATGCTCCTTTGTCATATTCGCCGTGTGTCAGAACGGCTTTCACCCACAGCAGCCCCGGTTTGAACGCAATGGCCGCCACCAGCCGGTACTTGTTGCCTCCGATATTGAACACATAACGATCACCCACCTTGTCTACACTGGCAAAAGTGGCTTTGAGCTGGGCAAAGTTGGTAAACGTCCCATGCTCGATCAAGTGCCTAAAGTCTTGCAAGGGCTGCTGAGCGTCAGCATGTCTTGCTGCGAATTCACGCAGCACTTTGTTGGAGATTAGCTTCATCGCCATCGGCTGATTATAGCATTATGCTATAAATTCACATTCTAAAAATTCAATAAATAGGCTCGCAAAGGGGCGCCTCCTTCGATGAATTGCAGCGCTCGCTGCTGAAGTCGATCGCCCGCATTGCCCCCAGGGCTGCGATTTCGCAGCGATACCCCGCTCACCTGCCGCCGCCGCGCTGTGCAATAGCGGCGACCCATAGCCGCAGTTGAACTAGGCAATATCGGGGGGGTAGGTCAAAAAGTGCACGCTGACAGGGGATAAATCGCGAATCAGTTGGCATAGTCGTTGCTTGTATTTGGGGTGATATGTCGCTTTGGACATCATGGGCTGTGCGCCGTCTTACCGCGCTGGCCGGTGGGTGAAGGCGCAAACCGATGTGGCTGCGGGCTCCTGGGGAACCGGATTTTTTGCGCCTTGGTGCGCCCCGACCTCAAGAAACATGCAGGACCTGTCGATGTACAGACACTGGGGACTCTGTGTGGAGTCATGATTGGAATGCTTGCGATGAAGCGTATTGGTTGGCTGGCCTTGTGCCTGTTCTTAAGCTCCTGCGGTGGCGGGAGCACGAGCGCGCTTGTCGATAACTTGCTGGCGGCCCTCAGTCCTGCCGGTGATTCCTTGCGCGGTACGGCGGCGGTGGGCTTGGCCCTTGCCGACGCGGATGTGAGGGTGCGTTGCCCCAGCACCACGCGGGCGCGCTATTCCGTCACCATCAGCGCGGCCAACCCGGCCGTGGTCACCGTCTTGGAGACGACCACCTTATCGGATGCGTCGATTTTTGACGGCCAGGTACTCGCATTGGCAAGCACGGGCAAGTTGCCGCCACCGCTCAATGTGTACGAAAGCTACTTCATCGTCAACACGGTCAAGGCGGCGGGCAAAGCGACGCAATTTAATTTGTCTAATTCGCCGGAGGGTGTGCCGATTCTTAGTACCAACGGCGCCACCCAAACTGGATTTCATACGGTGGTTCCCAGCGGCATTATTGAAAGAACGGTGAAAACCGATGCCAAGGGTACATTCGCGGTAGATGCCCTTGGCGACTTCAAGGCGCAAGCGCCGTGCATACTTGAAATTGCACCCAAGGACGGCGCCAAGCTGCACTCCATCGCCTTGGCCTTGTTTGGCGTGACCAATATCACACCCTTAACCGACGCCTTGCTGGCCACCTTGGTAGAAGTCAGCGATTTGACGAGCTACTTCAACACCTTCAATGAGGCGGCGGCTTCCAGGCTCAGTCAGCTTGCCACCAGCAACAATATTCAGGCCGTATGGGAAAAAATCAAGAGTGGCCTGATTGCCAATGGCGTAGACGTCAGTGCCATCCAAAGCGAGCCACTCACCCAGCCCCTGTACGCAGCCTATAACTGCGGCGGTGAGGTAGAGATCACGCTGGACGATCCGGCGGTATTCAAATTTACAGGCATAGGCACCACGAGCAATGATCAAGCGGTAACCTTGAAAACCTCAGGTGTGCTACCCCAGGCCTTGAGTGAGGCCAAAACTTACTACGTCGTGGACGCCAATCCCAAAGGCAACGAATTCAAGCTATCGGACGTCAAAGGCGGCACGCCAATGAACACCAAAGGCAATAGCCAGTCCGGTGTGCAATTGGCTTATGTGGGCAATAAATTGTGTACCAATGTCGGCAATGCGTATGACAAATTGCTGGACAACATCAAAGTGATGGATACCGATGCCTTGGTGTACGCCGGTCTGCTGGCAGGCAAAGAAAAACTCATTACGCTGGTGAAGCTCGACAGCAATGGGGTGGCCTTGAAAAACCAGTTCGCAAAATGGCAAGACAACGGCAGCGAGCAAGCGGGCACCCAGTGGGACTGTGTCCACGACACCGTCAACAAAGTGTATTGGGAAGTCAAACGCAACGAACCCAACCACATGCGCCACAAAGGGCATAAATACACCTGGTTTGACAGCAGTCTCACGGCGGTAGAGACGACGGATGCAGCCACCAAAAAAACCAGCACCGTCAACTACAAATTGAGCGGCGGAACCGACGGAACCGAAATGAATACCACCTGCAAAGGCGTGGGCGATCCGGGAAAGTGCAATACCGAAAGTTATGCCAAATCGGTGAACAACAACAAACTATGTGGTTTTGATACTTGGGTGGTGCCCAGCATTGACGACTTGCAAAAATTTCCCTTGAATTACGCCGCGTCGGTACTGGCGAACACCGATTATTTCCCGGACGTGGAAGCCGAGCCGCTCGCTAGCACCGCATTTTGGTCGCGTACGCCCAGTGCCAACAATGCGGATGGGAAATACGCTTGGACCTTTAACTTTGGTACCGGCAAAGTAGCCGATGGCCTGAAGTCCAGCGCGCGTCCGGTGCGCCTGATGCTGCCCGTGCAGTCGTATGCCGTCAAAGTCACAACGACTACCAAGGCCGATAGCAATAAAGTGACGGACTACGGAATCACCGAGGCCAGCAAAGGTGTGGTGACGCTGGATAGCAGCCCCATCACACCGATCGCTTCTGACCAATTGGTAAGTTTGCGTACGGTTGGCACTTTGCCGCAAACGCTTAGCCAGTTTGAAAGCTATTACATCGTCGGTGCAGATGCCAAAACTTCCACGTTTCAACTGGCTAAAGCGCAATCTGGCTTGCCCATCAACACCTTGGCGACGGATGTCGACTGGAAGGTAGTAGGCCCGCATTTTGTGGTGGTCGGCGCCAAACCCACATCCAAGCAAAGAGATGCGGACATCTGCATTCCGTCCATCGAGGTCACGCGCCCTGATGCGCGATTTACCGCTGCTGCAGGCGAAGTCACGGACAACCAGACCAAGTTGATTTGGCGCCAATGTGTAGAGGGCTTGAGCGGCGAATCATGCAGCACCGGCCAAGCCAAAGCCGCTACCCAGTCCGAGGCCGTGGCATTGGCTGCCAAGGCTGCAGGGGCCGACAAAAAGCCCTGGCGCCTGCCAACCAAGCAGGAGCTAGCCAGCCTGGTAGAGCGCAAATGCACCGGGGTATGGAAATACAAAACCGTAGCCAGTGGTTTATGGATGACACAGCGCCTCTTCACTGTGACGGCCGGCTGGGAACAAGAGGCTTCATGGAGTAATCCGGTGCTGGTCGATACCCAGGGTATGGAATTTAGTACCGATACCAAAACTTGGCACGATGCCGCTGCCAGCGGCGACGTCTACATGCGCAAAAAATCACCGCAGGGCACTGCCATTCGGATCGCAGGTGAAACGGGCAACGGCTGGACCGATGGCATCGCAGCCGATCCGCTCGATAGCGACCCGACGCCACACGAACCCACCCCCTTGTGGTACACCAAGCGCTTGTTCACCCTCAGTGGTGCAGGTACGCAAGAGGCCGCATGGTCTGAGCCGGTACAAATCAAAGACGGCAGTAAATTGGAATTTAGTGCCGATGGGATGAGCTGGCACTTCCCGCCTAAGAGCAGCGATGTGTACATGCGTGACGGCGCAAGTTCGCCGCCCATCATCGTGCGTGGTGAAGTCGGCGGTGTATCGAGTCCCGGCACTACCGTGACGGGTGTGGCTTTCTTCCGCGGCCAGTACGTGGCCGGCCTGGACCCCTTACCCAAAGGTGGCAGCTTTGCTAAACCTACGCCAGACTACCCCTTACTCACTAGCAGTTCCAAGCAGGGCATGGTCACGGGCTACGCTTTTTACCGGGGCGACTATCCGCCAGGAACACCCAAAGGCGGCACCTTTGCCTATCCCGCACCTGAAAGTGCTGGCTGGGCAGATGGCATCCCCAAAGAAGTGATCACCAGCGAGGTGATATCAGCAGCAGATTCAGCGCGGGCGATGAACCAGACCAAGTTTCCGCAGGGCAGTACCTCCCCTTTCCCGCAGGCCATTTGGACGGGTACTCCGGTACCCAATAGCTCGGCCGTCTGGATCGTCAATTTTTACGATGGCAGCGAAACCACCGTGGATGCTGCCACCAAAGCGGTATTTGTCCGCTTGGTGCGCAGCCCCTAGCGGCGGGCGAATCCAAGCGGCCCGGTGTTTACACTGGTGCGCATTGCAATAAGCCGCAAGCTGCCGCTGGCCCGTACCCTATGCGAATCGAAATCCCGCAATCCAAGAAGCTTGTCTACGAGATGCTGATCCCCATGCGCTGGGGTGATATGGACGCCATGGGCCATGTCAACAACACAGTGTATTTCCGTTACATGGAAACGGCACGCATTGATTGGATGCGCCTCATCGGATGCGCGCCCAGCGCGCTGGGCGAAGGCCCGATCATCGTCAATGCGTTTTGCAATTTTTACCGCGAGCTGCGCTACCCCGGGGATGTGCGCGTCAAAATGTATGTGAGCGATCCGGCGCGGACTACCTTTGAGTCCTGGGTCACCATGGAGCGGGCGGACCAACCCGGCCAGATCGACGCAGCCGGCGGCGCGACCACCATCTGGGTGGACTTTCCCAGCCAGAAGGCGATGCCGCTGCCGCAATGGGTGCGCGACATCGTCAGCCTTTAAACACAGTAAGGGCACTGCACGCAAATCGTATGGCGAGGTTTGGTATCATCGGTACACCCCGAGGAGCGATGCAGTTCACGCAAAGTGAATGAGGCTCGGGGTACAGGGGCCCTGTCTCCTGCATGTTTCAACTGCGCTCACCCACTGATGGCTGCGGGGTGAGTCCACTTTCTCCCCGTTCACCAGTGGTTTTCAAAATGTACTTTTTGGAGCCTTTGTCATGAACGCTGTATTGAAACCTATCAAAAACCAGGACTATGAAATTGCTGACCTGAGCCTTGCCGCTTGGGGCCGCAAAGAACTCAACATCGCCCAAACCGAAATGCCCGGGCTGATGGCGATTCGCGAAGAATTCGCCAAAGCCCAGCCCCTTAAAGGCGCGCGCATCACCGGTTCCTTGCATATGACCATCCAGACCGGCGTGCTGGTCGAAACCCTGCAAGCCCTGGGCGCGCAAGTGCGCTGGGCCTCGTGCAATATCTTTTCCACGCAAGACCATGCCGCTGCCGCCCTGGTGGCCGCCGGCACCCCGGTATTTGCCTACAAAGGCGAGTCGCTGGCCGACTACTGGGATTACACCCACCGCATTTTTGAATTCGGCGGCAAAAAAGGCACTGCGGCTGAAGGCCCGAACATGATTTTGGACGACGGCGGCGACGCCACGCTCTTGATGCATCTGGGTGCGAAGGCCGAGAAAAATATCAAGCTGCTGGCCAAGCCAGGTAGCGAAGAAGAGGTGTGCCTCTTCAATTCCATCAAAGCCAAGCTCAAGCTGGACCCCACCTGGTACAGCCGCCGCCTGAAAAACATCATCGGCGTGACCGAAGAGACCACCACTGGCGTGCTGCGCTTGAATGAAATGGCTGCCCGTGGCGACCTGGCCTTCCGTGCCATCAACGTCAATGATTCGGTGACCAAGAGCAAGTTCGACAACCTATACGGCTGCCGCGAATCCTTGGTCGACGCCATCAAACGC
>CANKNK010000094.1 GCA_947483455.1 Comamonadaceae bacterium
ATCCAACAATTCACGGCCTGTGCAGACCGATGTATCTCTGCGTAAAACCCTGGAAAAGGCCAAGGGCGGCGGGTTTGCGGGTGCGGTGGCTCCGGCAGCGTCGTCTGAAGCGGAAATTACGGCCAGCAAGTCGGCCGCTGCAGAGCGGGGTGCGGAAGTGCCGGGATTCAAGAAAATTACCGAGCGCCTGAAGAAAGAGCCTGAATTTGACCGCGCCAAGGTGGACTCTATCAAGCAGGCCATCCAAAATGGGCAATACCCGCTCAACCCGCGCCGCATCGCGGAGAGCTTTGTGGCTTTGGAGAATTTGATCTCCAACTGAGCGCGCCAGATTCCATCTGAAAGCTTGCATTGACCGACACCACCGAACAAGCCAACGAACTTGCCCGCCAGCTCTCTGACATTTTGGAGCAGGAGTTCGAGGCCTTGCGTGTGCAGGATCTGGATAAATTCGAGGGGCTGCAACCCATCAAAAACGAATTGCTCAACGAATTGACGCGCCTAGCGCCTCCGGCGCACGAGGTGCAGACCTTGCCCCAATGGCAGGGCTTTCGCGAAACCATGATCGCCTGCCGCGATGCGCACCGGCGCAATGCGGTGCTGATGCAGCGCAAACTAGAGGCCATCCGCGGCACCTTGCAAAGCCTGCGCCTAGAAGACCCTAGCAGCTCCGTAGAGGTCTATGACCGATTGGGCCATGTCTCCCGCTTCTCCCGCAACACGGGCTACAGCGACGCCTAAGCTTTTGGGTGCACTCAGGGTGCGCTAGGGCTTGCAAATCCATCCAAACCGTCCAGACCACTGGACAACTCGTCAAACATCGCTGCCGCTTCGCTAGGCATGCCTTGCGCCTCGGTCTGGCTGTCTGCGCCAGCGGACGGCACGCTGGTTTCATCGCCCGGGCGCATGCCTTTGAGCCAATAGACCCAGGACAAAATTACCGACACGGCGGTAAACAGCTCTGCCGGAATCTCCTGGTCCACCTTCAAGCGGCTGAGCAAGGCCAGCAGTTTGGGGTCTTCCGTCACATAAACCCCATATTCACGTGCCTGGGCAATCATTTCCAAGGCGGCCTCTTCCTCACCTTTGGCGGTGACGATGGGCGCCCGGTTTTTCCCGTATTCCAGGGCAATGGCTTTTTTGATGGTTCTCATGCGCGCATATCCACCACTTCGCCGGGCAGGGCCAGCGGCTGCAAAAGGGGCTCGGGTGGCGGCCGCTCACCCAAATGCGCGGAAAAAGACCTTAGCGTTAAGCCCGCTTCGCCCAGGGTTTTGCGCAGCTCGGCCTGGCCCTGGCGGGCAAATTCAATCACCGCGGGCCGCACGGCCCACATCGACAAGGCCACCTTGTCCCCGCCCAGCAGGTCGGCTTGCAGCCACAACTCGCCGTAGTCGCGGCTATTGGAATGCATGTTCACGGTGTAGCGGGACTCCTCGTCCTCGTTCGTGCGCTTGCGCTCAAAGGCCAGCTCTACCGGGGTGTGGTCCACAAAGGGCAGCACCACGGCCATGGACATCTCGCCCATGTGCTGTGCCTGCATAGCGGCTAGTTGGGCGGCGTCCAGATCGGCTATCGCGCGCTTGACCTGGTGCATGCCGGCTGTGTCTTCTTCGGTTTTGTCATCCATCAAGGACAAAAGCTTGTGTAGCAGGGGCTTGAGGTCGTTGGGCGCTGGATTGCGGATGCGCGGCAGGCTGGTTTCCGAGCCCAGTGCCGCCCGCAGCGCGAGACTAATCGCTTCAGGGCTGAGTTTTTCCATGGTCAGGCGCATGCTTTGCAATTGGTTTTGCAATTGCGCCTGCACCTCGGGCTGCTTGCCCACCTTGGCCAGCAAGGCATCGAGCCCGCCGGTTTTGAGCAAGTCGCGCACCTCGGCCATGCCGGGGTTGCGGTACATCAGGCTGCCCAAGCGGGAAAACTTCGCCTCGCTGGGGTTAACCGGTGCCCAGGACAGGCCCGACAAGGCGCTAGCCTGCAGGTTTTGCACCGCGACCACGGCGTTGCTCGGTGGTGTCGCGGGGGCAGACAGGCTGGAAGGATTGCGCTCCTGCGCGTTGTCGTTTCGCGCATTCGGGTTGGGCGGGGGCTGGTTACTCAGGGGCCGCGCCTGGGCCTCGATCATGGTGGGCAGGCCGGGATTGCTGTAGGCGCTGGCTTTGCCATTGATCAGCACCAGGGCGATGCTGCCGTCAGGGTTGGCCTGGGTCCTAAAGCTCAGGCGCTGGCCCACTTCCCAGCCCGGCACCCGGGCGATGCCCACTTGCCGGCCGCGCAGCATCAGCACCATTTCGTCGGCGCGCGATTGCACTGTGGCTTGCACGATCTGCCCGTCGCGTAGGTTCAGGGCCCGTGCGGTAACGGCCTCTACCAAGGTGGGGGAAGCAGGTCCTTGGGGGAAAACTGGGTTGATGCGTACCGGCTGCGCCGACGCATCGCTAACGGGGATCACGGAAACTGCACCCAGCGCTTGCGGTCTTCGGGCGTGGACGGGGCCGGACGGGGAGACGTTTCACTTTGCGCGGCCACGGGCGTAACACTGGCCAAGACGCCGCGCAGCAGCAGGTCATGGTCAGGCAGGTTCAGCGTGGCGCCTTTGCGCAGCTTGGGTACCTTGCCTGCGATGATGCCTTGCGGATTTTGGTCAATAAAAGCCTGTCGCAGGATGGCCATGCTCAGCGGGCTGGCGCCCATCGTGTTGGCAATGGCCTGGTCTAAGGTTTCACCGGCTTTGGGTTTGTAGGTTTTAGTGCCCGTGGCAGGGGTTTTTACGGGAGATGCGGCCCCTGGCGCGTCGCTGGCAGCACGCGCGATAGGCACCATGGCACACAGGGCCAGCACACAGGCTAGTCGCGTGGTCAAGGCTCGCAGGGGCGGTGTAAAAAGCATCGTAGGGGCGACTTGCAAATCGGCGCAAAGCTTAGCACGAAGGCCCCAGGGGCTTAGCGCGCGTCATCGGTGGACCAAGCGGCCCAGCGCAGCTGTACGTTTTGCGCTGGACCTGCGGTAGATAGGAGTTGCGCGTAGTGCTCGGTGACGTACTGCACTTTAGCCATCACCGTATTTGCGGTATTGCCTGGTTCTAGCGCCCGCTGGGGTAATTTGCTGGCATCGGCCAATACCCAGGTATCGCCCACACGCACTCCGGCGGCTGCGCCCAGGTTGATGCGAAATTGCTTGCCCAACGCCTGCGTGACTTCACCCACCACGGTCTGGCACACCATCGCTTTATACAGGTCTAGGGCACTGCTTTGCGCAAGTTGCAGGGCCTGTGCGCGCGCGTTGTTGCTGAGCTGGGTAATGCCCCAGTTACTGTCTTGGGCTTCCAGCGTTATGGGCGTGTTGAGCATCAGCACCGGTTTGGTCTGGTTACGGGCATACAAACGCATTTGTAATTCAATGCGCGGCATGGCTGGCGTATTGAAGGACCAGGCGGCGCGCGGTGAATTGCGCACGCTGTCATCGGCTAGCATGGGCGAGCGCTCCAAAGCGTTGGTCGATCCGGCGTTAGCGCCGTCCGACTTCGGAAGTGCGACCACCGTCAGGTCCAACAGCCAGGGCATATCGTCTGCGCCGGAACTGAGTAAGGCTTGTTCATAGCCGCTGCGACCTTCGCTGCGGGCCTTGGGGGTGATGCGCCACAGGCCTGCACTGGCGCCGGTGCTGCTCAACTGCCCGACCCAATGGCCACGCAATTCTTCGAGCATATTGTGTTCTTCGGCAGAAAAACGGCTACTGATATTCCATTGCAGGCCCACCACATGTTGTAAGCGGTTGCCGCTACCGAGTTTGCACCCGGGCTCAACGTTCTTCGCATCGGCCACCGCTTTAGCGCTGCCATTGCCATACAGTTCCTGCCATTGCAATTTGGCGCTGGATTCCCCTTGGCTGTCGGTGCTGTAGCCGATGACGCGCACACCGCGCACTTCTACGCCGGATTGAAAGCTGCTGCTTTCACGCAGCACGCCTTGGGCGTCAATCCACTGCGTAGAGCTAACTTTCGTGGGCCCTTCGAGTGCCGTTTCCACCAGGCTTTTGCGGATGGCTGTGAGCTTTTCGTCCATGCTCAGACTTTGCGCCCACGCGCCCGCGCTGCTGATACTCAGCAACAGTGTGATCCAGAGAGCGGGTAGTCGGCGCATAGCGGAAGGGGAGCTTTCTTAACGGCTTTTAGCAGTGAGTTGTGTCAGATACAGCATGCGCAAGTCCTGTACCGTGCTTTTGTCCAGGGTCAGGGTGGTTTCGTAGGTGTCGTCGCCACTGGGCGTGATGCTGACCAGCGTGGCACCGTAAATCACGCCTTCTACCTTGCTGCGGAACGTATCGTTTTGCACCACCATGTCGGCCACGGTGGCGGTTGCGTCCAGGCGCAGGCCATAGACCTGCTCGGCGAGCGAGCGGTAGGCGTCTAGCTTGGCGGCGCGTATGGCCATCAGGCGTTGTTGTGCCGGCGTTTTGCTGTTTTGCACACTGATGACGGCATAGCCCGTCGCGGTCAGGCTTTCACGTTTTTCCACCAAAGGCAAATTGGGTACCAGCAGTTCACTAGGTACTCTGACCATGGCGGGGCGCTCGCCCCTGCCGCTTTTTTGCCCTGCCGCATCATCGGGCGCCAAATCGCCCATCAATTTTTGAAATGTTGCACCCTGGCATGCGCTCAAGGCGATGGCGACGAGGGCAATAGAGATCAATTTAGTAGCTTGCATGCTCAATCCTTGTGAATAGTCCTTCCTTGAATCGGCACAAAAGCTGAAAGCTTGAGCTCTTAGACAGGGCTTGCCGCCCGTCCGGTGTGACTGTTTGCGCTTCATGCGGCACGCCTCATGGCCTCGCTGTCGGATGCAGTTTCTGACGCCGTGGCAGGCTCACGTGCAGGCAAAGCGGTGATGGGTGGCGCACCTAGTTGTGGCGCTGGGGAGGGCGCGGGTGCCTGTCCGGCCGCTGCCCGGTACCATTGCAAGGCCAAACCATAGTCCTGCACCGTGCCCTGGGCATTGGCGTACATAAAGCCCAGGTTAAATTGGGCGGCACAGTCACCTACATCGGCGGCGCGCTGGTAGCACGCGAGCGCTTGCGCTGCGTCGGCGGGCATGCCTTGCCCGAAGTACTGCATGCGACCCAGGGTATAGAGTGCATCGGCATCGCCTTGTTCAGCGGCTTGCTGCAGCCAGGGCAGGCCTTGTGTCACGTCGGCGAAGGTCCCATCGCCAAAGGCCAGCGTCCAGCCTAGGTTGAATTGGGCTTTGGCCAAGCCTTGTGCCGCCGCTTGGCGCAGTAGCTCTGGTGTCTGCGCGGTGTCGCCGATTCGGCTCTGGTACAGAGCCAGGTTAAAGCAGGCCAGCGCATAGTTTTGTGCGGCCGCTTCGCGCAGCCATTGGCCTGCCTGCGCTGCGCCAGCATCGGCCTGCGGGTCGGCATCAGCCGCTTGCAATAACTGTATTGCCAGGTTGTTTTGCGCCTGCGCCATGCCCGCTTGTGCGGCGCGCAGATAGTGTGCTTGCGCCAGGGCGGCATCGGCTTGGCAACCCAGGCCGCCGGCATAGAGCAGGCCCAAGTTGAAATCGGCGATGGGGTCGCCGCGTTCGCTGGCCTGCAAGTAGTTTTCCAGCAGACGCGCGTAGTCGGCGCCGCTGGCGCTTTGCTTGGATTGTTGTAGGTTCAGGCGTTCTTGCGCAGCCGGATGCCCTTGCGCTGCTGCCAGTTCCAAATAGGCCAATGCGGCCGTCGCATCGCGCAGTGCTTGCGGGCCCTCGGCCAGCAACACGGCGGCGGCATACTGCGCTGCGACGTCGCCGCGCCGTGCCGCTTCGCGGTAGTGGTGGAGCGCTTGTTCCTCGTCTTGTGCCAGGCCGCTGCCAGTGGCATACATCACGCCCAGATTGTGCAAAGCGGCCGCGTTTTCGAGATCGGCAGCGGCTTGGTAGAACATGCGCACCTGCGGATCGGCGCCGTCTTGGCTGGCGCGCAGCACGGCCAGGTTGAACATGGCTTCGCTGACGCCTTGGTCGGCGGCCTGCTGCCAGCAGACTTGTGCGGCCTGCAGATCTTGTGGCACGCCCTGGCCCTGGGCCAGCGCTATGCCTTGGTTGAATTGGGCCAGCGCATGGCCTTGGGCTGCGGCCAGCGCGAAATACCCGTAGCCCCGGGCCGCGTCCTGCGCCCCGCCCTTGCCCTGGCTGCACAAAATGCCCAGGTTGAACCGGGCCAAGGTGTCGCCCTGGTCCGCAGCGAGTTGGAGCCACTGGCGCGCCAGCGTGAAGTCTTGGCTGACGCCCTGGCCCTGGCTGTACATCGCGCCCAAATTGCATTGCGCCATGGCATGGCCCTGGTCTGCGGCCAGGTGCATCCATTGGCGTGCCTGGGTGCTGTTTTGCGTCACGCCCTGGCCGATGTGGTACATCAGGCCGACTTGAAACTGCGCTTGCGCCATGCCCCGCTCGGCCGCCATTTGGTACCACTGCAAGGCCTCTGCGTAGTCTTGGGCTACACCGTAGCCGTTGGCGCTGAGCGTGCCCAGGTTGTATTGCGCTTGCGCGTGGCCCAGTGCCGCGGCGGTGCGATAGTGCACCAGGGCTTGCGCCAGGGGGCCGGGCGCCTCTTCATCGTCACTGGCATGGCTGTCGGCGACGGCGCGCCCCTCGCTGTCCACCCGGGCGCAGAGCACCGCCAGGTTGTAATGGGCATCGCCATGGCCTTGTTCAGCAGCCAGTGTGAAATAGGCCATCGCCAGCGACAGGTCCGGGGCAATGCCCTGGCCGTGCGCGTACATCAGGCCCAGGTTGTATTGCGCCGGGGCATCGCCCTGGTCTGCGGCTTTGTGGTACCACTTGGCCGCCA
>CANKNK010000095.1 GCA_947483455.1 Comamonadaceae bacterium
GTCATGGCCACAAAGCAGAAGCGGTTGCCCATGCCAGGTGTGCGTGCGACTTTGAGCGCCGGGTTTTTGGCCAGCAGTGCAGCCGTCTTAGGGTTCACGCGGTTGATGACGTCCACGGTGCCGGTTTGCAGTGCGGTGGTGCGTTGGTTGGCATCCCCGATATAGATCAGCTCTACGCGGTCAAAGTTGCCACGGTTGGGCTTCCAGTAGTTGCCGGGTTTACGCTTGAAGGTCGCACGCACGCCGGGTTGGAATTCTTCCAGTGTGAATGCGCCGGTTCCGTCTGGTTTGCTGAAATCCTTGAAGCCGTTGGGCAGCACCATCAGGTGGTAATCGGCCAGGTTGAACGGCAGGTCCACATTGCCTTTGCTCATCGTGACCTGGATTTGGTGCG
The DNA here is from genome assembly GCA_947483455.1 of Comamonadaceae bacterium. Lineage (GTDB taxonomy): Bacteria > Pseudomonadota > Gammaproteobacteria > Burkholderiales > Burkholderiaceae_C > Allorhodoferax. Next base: position 395 of record CANKNK010000095.1, read on the forward strand.
AAGAGAGTTTCTTGATGTCCTTGATGTCGGCTAGCAGGGCTTTGGCGGGCGACTTGGTTTCACCGCGGTGGATGTTGAGCGAGTAAATAATGTCGTCGGCATCCAAGGTTTTGCCCGAGGTAAAGGTAATGCCTTTACGCACATTGAAAATCCATTCGGCCGCGCCGGGCTTGGCTTCCCAGCTTTCCAGCAATTCGCCGGTGGCATCGCCGTTGTCGGCAATTTCGACCAGACCGTTGAATAGCATCATGCTGATGGTGATCGGGATCGAATCGGCATAGGTCAGCGGATCCAAATTGTCCGAGGCGGATCCGCCTTCCAGACCCATACGCAGCGTGCCACCTTTTTTCGGTGTGCCCTGGGCCATGGCCGGCATGGCGCCAAAGGTGGAGGACAGGCCTAGTGCCGCAGCGCCAGTGATGATTTGACGGCGATCCAGGATGATGCCCGATTCGGTAGTGCTTTCGAAATTGTCCAAGGTGAAGTCTCCATACGGTTTATAGGCAGGCGTATGCACAATACAAACGCCTGATCTCGCGCGTGCCGCTTGCGGCACACCGGCCTCCATGATAAGAAGGCCTAGGGGCAAAAGGCATCAAGGTAAACCCCTAGGCTTACGCCTTCGAGACTCGGCTAGGGGAATTCAGGTGGACAAGCGCTTTCCCCCTTTGAAAGCGCGGCCTACAGTAATTGCGCTCAGCCGCGCTTGGACGCCGGTGGCGGCGCATAGCCGCCCAAGCGCGAGGTACGCAAGCCCAGGCGCACCATGCTCTCGCACAATCCGACGGCGCAGGCCAGACCGTCTAGGACTGGCACGCCAAAGCGTTCGGACATGGCGCCGGCCAGATCGGCCATACCCGCGCAGCCCAGCACAATGGCCTCGGCCCGATCTTCGGCGATTGCGCGGCCTATTTCATCTTCGATTTTTTGATAGGCCTCGGGGTTGGCGTGTTCGAGCTCGAGCACAGCGACTTCCGAGGAGCGCACACGCTGGCATTGGCGATCCATGCCGTAGCGCATTAGGTGGTGCTCCAGCGCCGGTACCGATCGGGCCAAGGTGGTGACCACCGAGAATTTATTGGAGAGCATCCCCGCCATGCGGTAACCCGCTTCGCCAATGCCGACCACCGGTTTGTCGGTCAGGCAGCGCAGTGCGTCCAGACCGGTGTCATCAAAACAGGCAATGATGACCGCGTCATAGTCCTGTGCCTCGCGCACGGCTTGCAGCAAGCCTGCCAGGCTCATGGCTTCGTCGTAATAGCCTTCGATGGAGGCCGGACCGTGGGGCGAAGTCAGTGCCATGATCTCGGTTCCAGGCGCGGCTACGCGGCGCGCGGCTGCGGCGATATTGGCCGTCATGCCGGCGGTGGTGTTGGGGTTGACTAGCAGAATGCGCATAAGGCCTCAGACTTCTCCGCCCAAGTAGGCGGCTTTGATACGTTCGTCGGTCATCAAGGCGCGCGATTGCCCTTCGACCACTACCGTGCCGGTGGCCAGGGCATACGCACGTTGCGAAATGGACAGGGCCATGCGGCTGTTTTGTTCCACCAGCAGCACGCTGACTTTTTCGTCGCGCGAGATCGCCACGATGGCGCGTGCAATGTCTTGCACCAGCTTGGGCGCAATGCCCAGGCTAGGCTCGTCCAGGAGCAACATGCGCGGCTTGGCCATGAGCGCGCGGCCTATCACCATCATTTGTTGCTCGCCACCAGAAAGGGTGCCCGCCTGCTGCGAGAAACGCTCGCGCAAACGCGGGAAGCGCTCTAACACGCTGTCCAGGCTGCGCGCAATACCGGCTTTATCGTCGCGGGTAAACGCGCCCATGAGCAGGTTGTCTTTCACCGACATAAACGGAAATACGCGCCGGCCTTCAGGCACCATGGAGATGCCTTTTTTGACAATCTCGGCCGTGGGGGTGCCGTCCAGGCGCTCACCCATGAAATGGATTTGACCGGCGTGCAAGGGCGCAAGACCGGTGATGGCGCGCAGGATGGACGACTTGCCCGCTCCATTGGCACCGATCAAGGCCACCGTTTCGCCTTCCTCTAGCGTAATGGATACGCCCTTGAGTGCATAAATCTGATCGTAATAGAGTTCGACCTTGTCGAAAGTGAGCATCGCTGTCATAGCCTACATCCCGATGGCAGCGTCTTCGGCGCCCAGATAGGCTTCGATGACTTTGGGGTTGTTCTGAATTTCGCCCGGCGTGCCTTCAGCGATTTTTTCTCCGAAGTTCAGCACCACGATGCGATCGGAAATTTTCATTACCGCAGGCATGTCGTGTTCCACCAGCAATACCGTGACGCCCCGCTCGTCGCGCAAACGGCGCACCAGCGTGACCATGTGCATGGTCTCGTCATGGTTCATGCCGGCAAAGGGTTCATCTAGTAGTAGCACGGCGGGCTGCGTAGCCAGACCGATGGCCATGCCCAAGGCCCGCAAATGGCCTTGCGGCAGGTTAGAGGCCAATTCGTCGCGAATGCTTTGCAGGCCCAAAAACTCGACGATATCGTCGGCCGATGTGGCAAACAAAGCTTCATCGGCTTTAGCTAGGCCGGTGCCCAAAAAGAAACCGAGCAAAGAGGCGCGTGAGCGCAGGTGGTGCGCCACGACGATGTTTTCGCGCACCGTCATCGACTTGAAGATGGTCGTTTCCTGGAAGGTACGCACCACGCCTTTTCGCGCTACCGTGTGCGGCGCTAAATCGCTGATGCGTTCGCCGCGCAGCAGCACTTCGCCAGCGCTGGTTTGCACAAAGGAGGCGATCAATTTGAACAAGGTGGACTTGCCTGCGCCATTGGGCCCGATGACCGACAAAATCTCGCCTTCATTAACCGTGAAACTGACGTTATTCACGGCGACCAGGCCACCGTAGCGCTTGGTAGCGCCTTTGACTTCGAGAATCACACTCATGTGCGTGCTCCTTTGCGGTCCATCAGGCTGAGCACGCCGTTGGGCAGCCAGAGCATGAGTGCGATCATGAGCGAGGAATAAATCAGCAACTGGAAGCGCCCCGTGGCGAATAACAAATCCCAGCCAAAGTACAGCAGCAGCGTGCCCAGCATAGGGCCGAACACAAAGCCCAGACCACCCAAAAAGCAATTGAGCATGAAGTTCACGCTATCGGTTATTTGGAAGGAGGAGGGATACAGCGATTGGGAAATAGCCACAAAACTCGCCCCCGCAATACCGCCTAAGAAGGACGAAATCGCGTAGGCCAGTACGCGCAGCCACGCAATGTTGACGCCGATGGATGAGGCCAATTCTTCGTTTTGTTGCAAGGAGCGGCACAAATGCCCCAGTCGCGAATTGACAATGCGCCACAGCACCGCGTAGGTCAGGACCATCATGACCGCGGCCATTAAATAAAAAGCCAGCTTGGGGTTGGCTAGCGTGTTGAAGTCCGGGATCAGTGTCAGACCCAAGATGCTGAGCTCGGCGGGTAGCTTGATAGAGGTAATGCCTTTGGCGCCATTGGTAAACGGCAAGGCCAGCGCGGTCAGGCGGCTCACCTCGGTGAGCACCAAGGTCACCATCGCGAAATACACACCGCGCAAACGCAAAATGGGCAGACCGATCAGCACCGACAGCAGGGCACAAAAGCTACCAGCAAGCGGCAGCGTCCACCAAAAGCTGATGTCCCCTTTGGTAATCAGCAGTGCCGACACATAGCCACCTACCAAGGCATAAGCCCCTTGACCGATATTGATCCGGCCTATGTAAAACGTCAGCCAAACGCCCGCCGATGCGATCGACAAAAGCGCTACCGCCGTCAGGGTGTAGTACAAATCCACGCGCCCGGAGGCGGCAATGGCGGCGGGCACGAAGACGAGCACGACCAATAAAAACAGGGCGACTGCGGCCCAGCGTTGCTTGTTGCTCATATCAACCCCAGGGTTTGCCCATCAGACCTTGCGGGCGAACCGCCAGGAACACCATTAGCGAGGCAAAAATCGCCAAGTAGGTGATCTCGCCCGAGGAGGCCAGCAGTGTGAGGCCCACGCTTTCCATCATGCCCAGAATGAAACCACCCAAAATGGCTCCGGATATGACGCCGGCACCACCGATCATGATCATCATGAAAGCATTGATGGAGGTCGGCCCGCCCATGCCCAGGTTGATGCCGGTGATCGTTACCAGCAGGCCGCCTACGATGCCCGCCAACATGGCGCCCAAGGCGAAGCCGATCATGGAGTAGCGGTCCACGTCCACGCCCATCAAGCGTGCGGCAATCTTGTCCTGCGCCAAGGCGCGCATGGCGCGGCCGGTTTTGGAATGCTGCATAAACAAGATAAAGATCGCCACCATGGCAATTGCCAGCAGGCCGATCAGGATGCGGTCATAGGGCATGACCACGATGAAATCCCAGTTGAAAACGCCGTCGACAATTTTGGGCAAACCGCGTTGCTTTTCGCCGAAAAGTAGCAAAATAACGGCGTCCAAAAAAAACGCGATACCCGCCGCCAAGAGCATGGTGCTTTCTTCGCGTTTGGAATTGCGAATCACCGGGCGAAATAAGTATTTTTCCACCAAAGCGCCAATAGCAGCCAAGCTTAGGCCGGAGGCCAGCAGGCCCACGATAAAGGGTAGGCCCAATTGCGCTACCACCGTGTAAGTGACAAATCCGCCCAGGACATACATCTGTCCGTGTGCGAAGTTCAGCACATTCATCAAAGAAAAAATCAGGGTCAGTCCCAGTGCAATCAGCGCGTACTGCGCGCCGAGGTACAGACCGTTTACAAACACTTGTTCCATGCCTGCCTCTAAATCAAGCCAAAAAAACGGCAAGCGCGGCTGGTGCCGCGCTTGCCGCCGTTCGGGCGGAGTCAGTGATTAGTCAACGCTTGCTACGAACATCGTTTCAAACTTGCCGTCCTTGTACACATTGACCACCAGCGGTACCGAAACTTGGCGTTTCTGACCGAAGGAAGTGGTGCCCACGTACTTGAGCTTGGCATCACCCACCATATAGGGGTTGGGAGCGGAGAAGGAATCCATGGTTTTCTGGAATTCTTTGACGTCGGTCATGCCTTTGGGGTTGGCCTTGAGGGTTTCCAGGATGTACTCCAGTGCGTAGACCTTGGTGTTGGACTCGTCGTTGTACTCACCGAATTTCTTGGTGTAACGGGCCACAAATTCGCGCATCTTGTCCGAAGCCAATTGTGGAGTGGAAGCGCCGCCCACTGAGATAAAGCCATCGGCCAGCTTGCCAGCGCCTTCTTTCAAGACGTTAGCGTCCTGGGCGGTTTCGGTGGAGATCAGGCCTTTGAAGCCTTGCTCACGCGCCGAGCGGATCAGCTGGGGTGCTTGCGCAGGTGCGACGCCAGACAAAACCAGCAAATCGGGGTTGGTTTTCAGGACGGGCAGCAACACAGGGGTGAAGTCCTTGGTGTCCACTTGGTAAGTCACATTGGCCGATACCACTTGCAAGCCCAGGGCTTTGGCGGCTGCGGCGCCGCTGTCACGCTGGCTTAAGGGGTCGGACTCATTGGCGGCTACGAAAGCGACCTTCTTGATGCCTTTTTCCTTCATCAGGTGCTTGTAGATGGCAGGGCCGGACTGGTAGTTAGCCACCATACCCAAAATGGCATTGCTGGCAGGCTTGGTGTACAGCTCTTTAGGGAATGCGTAGGGGAAGTACATGATGCCGCGGCTCTCGGCCACGGGGCGCACGGCAGCGGCGCCGTCATCGACGTTGGGGCCCACTACGTAGTGGATACCTTCTTGGGCCATTTTTTCCATGCCGGCAATCGCACGCTTGGGGTCTTTCTGGTCGTCAAACGCGACGATTTGCACGTTGTAGGTCGTGCCGCCGATTTTCACGCCACCGGTTTCATTGATCCAGTCCGCGCGGGTTTCCATGGAGCGCTGGTTGGAGATACCCCAGCTAGCAGCCGGGCCGGAAGTAACGCCAACAAAACCGATTTTCAGGACCGGGTTGGCGGCAAATGCAACGCCGCTAAAGGCCGCTGCGATCGTAGCGGACAGCAGACTGGCCGCTAGAAAATTACGCTTTTTCATGAACAAGACTCCTTGGGAGGAAATGGAAGAAGGAAGGAATTTTCCAAACCTGGCAGTCTTTACGGCCTATCAGCTTGGTGGCCGCATCTTCTTTCCTGTTAACAATCTTGTCAACATATTTTTGGATTTTTTGTCGTTTTCGGAAAGCGCCTGTAAGATGCCTCCAGGGGCTGTTTTTGCGGCCTTGGCAGGCATCTTGAAATCCTTGCCAGCACGTTATTTTTGCACTTTTTTGTCCACCCGGTAAGCTTTGTGCAATGGGTGAAATTGCGATACTAACCGTTAAGAAACAAAGACTTAGAGGCCATATGCCCCAATCCTTGAGCCCTGAAGACGCGCAGGAAGCCCATATCGTAGAACGCATCTACGAGGCGGTGATCGACCAACGCCTAGCACCCGGCGCCAA
>CANKNK010000096.1 GCA_947483455.1 Comamonadaceae bacterium
CCTTACCTTGCCTTCGGGCTCGGTAATCTCCAGCTCGGAGACATTGGAATCCGAGACCAAGTCGATCAGGGTCTTGAGTTTTCGTAAATCCATGGGACCTCCTTGTATTTGACGGGGCTGGGCGGCCGTGCCGCTCTTCAAATAGGTTAAAAATACTTTAAATTAGCTAAAAGATATTAAAAATATTCTAAGGTAGGCTAAATTTAACGATCGTGCAGCATCAGACGATTGGCGCATGTGGCCGTTCCAGCCCCTATCTTAAACCACGCCACTGGTCCAGGTCCTGCTGCGTGATGCGTCCAAGTTTGCGCTGCGCGATCTGGCCATCGCTGGAAAATACGACGGTAAAGGGCAAGCTCCCCGTTAAATTACCCAACTCACGGCTTAGTTCAGTGCCTTCAAGCCCAGCCATGCCAATCGCAAAGGACAGCGGACTGGTCTTCAGAAAACTTTGTACCCGTTCGGGCTTGTCTACTGCTAATCCAAGAACTTGCCAACCATTAGCCTTATTTTGAAGGTAGAAGGCTTCAATTAAGGGTAATTCCTCAATGCATGGCGGACACCAGGTGGCCCAAAAATTGACCAGCAGCGGGCGTCCTTGAAAGCGCTGCATGGCAAAAATTGGGCCTTGCGGGCTGGTCCATTGTCGCGTCCACAAACCGGCGGGTACCGCTTGCTGCACTGGCCTATTGCGCCACCAGGAGGCGCCAATACCTGCGCCCAGGGCGGTCGCTGCTAGGGCTCCCAGCGCCCAGCGCCGTCTCGGCGCGCTTACGGGTACATCATTTGGCTGCATGACGCCCATTCTCCATCAAAGCGCGCAAGGCCTTGGCGTCACCCCGCCAGCGCCGTCCGTGCACGTCCGATTGCAGCGCGCCACGGATGCCATCGAGATCATTGACCAGCAAGTGCAGGCCTAGATAGGATTTGAAATCTGCACACCAGACTTGCACACTGAGTGCATCCACCCTATCCCCATGCAAGCCGCTTACCTGGCTAGCCTGAAAGCGCACGCCCATATCAATCAAGGTAATTTCGGCTATTTTGGAGTCTTCGCAGAACAATTGCAGGTAAATGTCCGAGTGGCGAGTGGCCGTGCCACGCCAGACTGCGCCGCCTACATGGGGCTGAAAGCGGGCGAGTCGTTCCATCCAGTCTAAGGCGATGCCGCGCAGGATCAAAAGTTCTTGCGCCTGGCTTTCAGGGCAGAAAACGGCGATGTAGTCTTGCACCGCCTGCTCCATGGTGTCGTGGTCAGGCAGGCTCTGGCGATGCGAGAGACCGAGTTGCTGGGCCGCAAGGCGCTTGGCTGCACCGAAGTCCAGCCCATCCTCCACAACCGAGCGCGCCGCCACTGCCGCTATTTCTGCTTTGATGCTATCCATGGCGGCATTGTGCCCCGACGATTCGAAGACGGACGCAGGCTGGGGTCAAACCGGCAGCTGCGTGTGCCAGGCGTGTGCGTGGCAGCAAATATTGGGGGATTCCTACAAGGATAAAGCCGCGAGCAGCAACCCAAACCTAAGGCTTGCAGGCCGCCTAGTTGCCTGGGATGCAGAACCATCTCGGCGGTGTCTTAGCATGCGTGCCCCCTGGTCTTGGCCGCCGCCAAGGCAGAGAACGATCCGGCGCCGGTAGGGGTGGTCGGTAAAATTGCGCGATGCATATACACATATTGGGGATTTGCGGCACGTTCATGGGTGGATTGGCAGCCCTAGCACGCGAGGCAGGCCACCGGGTGACGGGCTGTGATGCCGGGGTGTACCCTCCCATGAGCGAGCAACTGCGCGACCTGGGCATCGAAGTGATGCAAGGCTTTGGTGCAGACCAGACCGCGCTGGCGCCAGACATGTATGTGGTGGGCAATGTGGTCAGCCGTGCGCGCCAGACCGACGGCAGCGCCAAATTCCCTTTAATGGAAGCGATTTTGGACCAGGGCCTGCCCTATACCAGCGGCCCACAGTGGCTGGCTGAGCATCTCTTGGCCGGTCGCCATGTGCTGGCAGTCGCCGGTACGCATGGCAAAACCACCACTACCGCCATGCTCAGCTGGATTTTGGAACATGCCGGACTTCAGCCAGGCTTTTTGGTCGGCGGCGTGCCTTTGAACTTCGGTGTTTCGGCCCGCCTGGGGCAAGGCGCAGCATTTGTGATTGAGGCCGACGAATACGACACCGCGTTTTTCGACAAGCGCAGCAAGTTTGTGCATTACCGCCCGCGCACCGCTATTTTGAACAATCTGGAATTCGACCACGCCGACATTTTTGACAATCTGCAGGCTATTGAGCGGCAGTTCCACCATTTATTGCGCACGGTGCCATCCAATGGGCGGGTACTGGTTAACGGTTTGGAGGAAAGTCTTGCCCGCGTGCTGCAAATGGGTTGCTGGAGCGAGGTACGCAGTTTTGGAGCGGCGGTGAGCGATTTCACAGCACAAGGGGGCCCAGAGGATTTTGTGGTGCTGCAACAGGGCGCGCAGGTTGCACGGGTGCAATGGGCCTTGGGCGGCGTACACAACCAGCTCAATGCCCTGGCCGCTATCGCAGCGGCAGAACATCTGGGCGTCAGCCCGGCGCGCGCGGCGCTGGCCTTGCAGGCTTTTGAAAATGTCAAACGCCGCATGGAAGTGCGCGGACGGGTCGCACTGGCAGGGGAGCAGACCATGCCCTTGGTCACGGTGTACGACGATTTTGCGCACCACCCCACTGCGATACGCACCACGCTGGATGGCTTGCGCCGCCAGGTAGGTACGGCGCGGATCCTGGCGGTGTTCGAGCCGCGCTCCAACACCATGAAGCTTGGTGGGATGAAAGCGCAATTGCCTTGGAGTCTGGAGCAGGCGGACCTGGCCTTTTGCCATAGCGGCGGTTTGGGTTGGGACGCGCATGAGGCTTTGGCGCCCATGGGGGCACGCGCCAGGGTTGCCGAGTCAGTAGATACCTTGGTGGAGCAGTTGTGCGCTGTGGTGCAAGCGGGCGACCATATTGTGTGCATGAGCAACGGCGGCTTTGGCGGCATCCACGCCAAGTTGCTCGCGTCCTTAGCGCGGGCTGCTAAGCCCTTGCCTTAGGGGCGGCGCTAAGCGCGGCCCCGCCCGTTTTGCGCACAGCGGGCACAGGGCCAAAGAAAGCGAGCCTAAGCCGTCGACTGCCAAAGCAGTATGGCCACGCTTGCCAAGGCGGATCCTGCCCTGGCGCCAATTAACTTGCAGTACTGCGGCGTACGCGGCGCGCCTTCACCGATTGCGACAGGGTCTCTAGGCTGCTGAGTGAATCATCCCACCCCAGACAGGCATCGGTAATGCTTTGCCCGTAATGCAAACTCGCCACAGAGTCCTTGCCAGGCGTGAACTTTTGCGCCCCGGCGTTCAAATGGCTCTCTAACATCACACCAAAAATCCGGCTTGACCCTTGCGCTAACTGGCCCGCAATGTCTTTGGCTACATCCAACTGCTTTTGGTGCTGCTTGCTGCTGTTGGCATGGCTGCAGTCCACCATCAAGCTGGGTGGCAGGCCTGCTTTGGCCAGATCCTGGCATGCGCTCTCCACGCTTTTTGCGTCGTAATTGGGCGCTTTGCCGCCGCGCAAAATCACGTGGCAGTCCGGGTTGCCCTGGGTTTGCACAATCGCCACTTGCCCGTTTTTGTGTACCGATAAAAAGTGATGTCCACCGGCAGCTGCCTGGATCGCATCGGTTGCTATTTTGATGTTGCCATCCGTGCCATTTTTAAAGCCAATGGGCGCGGACAGGCCCGAGGCCAGCTCGCGGTGCACCTGGCTCTCGGTAGTGCGCGCTCCGATCGCGCCCCAGGCGATCAGGTCGCCCAGGTACTGCGGTGAAATCACGTCTAAAAATTCACTGCCTGCGGGCAGGCCGATGCGGTTGATGTCGATCAGCAACTGGCGCGCGATGCGCAGGCCTTCATCGATGCGAAAGCTCTCGTCCAAATAGGGGTCGTTTATCAGGCCCTTCCAGCCCACGGTAGTGCGCGGTTTTTCAAAGTACACCCGCATCACGATTTCCAAGGTGTCGGCATAACGGTCACGTTGTTCTTTCAGCCGTTTGGCATAGTCCAGTGCAGCTGCGGGGTCGTGGATGGAGCAGGGGCCGATGATGACCAGCAGGCGGTCATCTTTGCCGCCCATGATGTTCTGAATACGTTTGCGGGTGGAGGAGACCAGGCCTTCCACCGGCGTGCCGCTAATGGGGAAAAAGCGGATTAAATGTTCAGGGGGCGGCAGCACGGTAATGTCCTTGATACGTTCGTCGTCGGTAATGCTGGTGCGGTCGGCGCTGGCGGTCATTGCAGATTTCCTCTTGCAGTTGGTTCAAAAAATCAAGACATAAAAAAACCGCCGGGGAGGCCGGCGGTTCGGGGAATTCGGTACGCTGTTTAACTGCTTGCGTTCAGAACCCTCTCACGCCGGGGGCGTTGGAGAACCAAAAGTAGCTAAAGTAAATGCACAGAAATTTCATAGGCATGAATGTAACACAGCGAGTCTTGCGCAGACTTGCGGCACTTAGGCAGTGCCACCCACGGTCAGGCCGTCGATCCGTAAAGTGGGTTGGCCCACGCCTACGGGCACGCTTTGTCCATCTTTGCCGCAGGTACCCACACCGCTGTCCAGGGCCATGTCATTGCCGATCAGGCTGACACGCTTCAAGCAGTCTGGCCCGCTGCCAACCAGCGTCGCACCTTTGACAGGATACAAAATTTTGCCGTTTTCCACCCAATAGGCTTCGCTGGCCGAGAACACAAATTTGCCCGAAGTAATGTCTACTTGTCCGCCACCGAAATTGACTGCGTACAGTCCTTTTTTGATGCTGCGCACGATCTCTTCGGGCGCTTTGTCGCCGCCTAGCATATAGGTGTTGGTCATGCGCGGCATGGGTACATGGGCATAGCTTTCACGCCGCCCGTTACCGGTAGGCGCCACGCCCATCAGGCGCGCATTCATGGCGTCCTGGATATAGCCTTTGAGGATGCCGTCCTCGATCAGCACATTGCGCGCGCTGGTATTGCCTTCGTCATCTACATTGAGCGAACCACGCCGGTCGGCCATAGTGCCGTCGTCCAAGACCGTGACGCCTTTGGCCGCCACGCGCTGGCCTACGCGGCCGCTAAATGCGCTGGAGCCCTTGCGGTTGAAGTCGCCTTCCAGGCCATGGCCAATAGCTTCGTGCAACAAAATGCCGGGCCAACCCGAGCCCAGCACCACCGTCATTTCACCGGCCGGTGCGGGGCGCGCCTCCAAATTGGTGAGCGCCGCATGCACCGCCTGGTCCACGTACTTGCTGATTTGCGCGTCGTCAAAATAGGCCAGGCCAAAACGGCCGCCTCCGCCGGAGGAGCCCACCTCGCGCCGACCTTTTTGTTCGGCAATCACGGTCACCGATAAGCGCACCAAGGGCCGCACATCGGCCGCTAGCACACCGTCGGCACGCGCTACCAGCACCACGTCGTATTCCATGGCCAGGCCGGCCATTACTTGCAAGACCCGTGGGTCTTTGGCGCGGGCCAATTTTTCCACCCGCCCGAGCAAAGCCACTTTGGCGGCACTGTCCATGGTGGCGATCGGGTCCTGGTCGGGGTAGAGCGAGCGACTGCGCGCAATCTTGGGTTTGCTCACGCTGATACGGCGCTGGCTGGCCGCTTGCGAAATACTGCGCACCGTGCGCGCGGCATCGAGCAGCGCAGCTTCGGAGATATCGTCGGAATAGGCAAAAGCGGTTTTCTCGCCACTGACGGCGCGTACGCCTACGCCCTGGTCAATGCTGAACGAGCCGGTCTTGACAATGCCTTCTTCCAAGCTCCAACCCTCAGAGCGGGTGTATTGAAAATACAGGTCCGCTTCGTCCACTTTATGCGCTTTGATTTCCGCTAAAGCGCGGCTCAGGTGGCCTTCGTCCAGGCCGAAAGGCGTAAGCAACAGGGATTTGGCCGTAGCCAAGCGTTCGAGGGTGGGTTCGCGGGAGATCATCGCAGCATTCTAGGTGGCGGCCCATGGCCTTGCCATGGGCGGGGCAAGGCCCGCCGCGCTGGCGCTGGCCCGCGGCTTCAGGACTGAACCAAGCGCCGCGCGTTGGCGATAGACATCAGGATGCCGCAAGCAAAGCCTAGGGTCACCATGGCGGTTCCGCCATAGCTGATAAAGGGCAGGGGCACGCCCACCACCGGCAGGATGCCGCTGACCATGGCCATGTTGACAAACGCGTAGGTGAAAAAAATCATGGCCACGCTGCCCGCCAGCAGGCGCGAGAACAGGGTCGGCGCCTCCAATGCAATAGCCAGGCCGCGCAGGATCAGGGCAATAAAGCCCGCCAAGAGAAACAGATTGCCAAACAGGCCGAATTCTTCAGAAAAAGCGGCAAAGATGAAGTCGGTGGTGCGTTCAGGGATAAATTCCAAGTGGGTTTGCGTGCCCTGCATAAAGCCAGTGCCCCAAAAGCCACCTGCGCCGATACCAATCATGCCCTGGATGATGTGAAAACCCTTGCCCAGCGGGTCACGGGTGGGGTCTAGCAGGGTGCAGATGCGTTGCTGCTGGTAGTCGTGCAAGACGGGCCAGCGCATACCGTCGGCGCAAAGCGCCGGCTCGAAACCGATGAGTAGCACTACGCCTACCAAGCCCAGTACCACTGGCGGCGCAATCCATTTCCAGGCTACACCGGCGAAAAAAATCACCGACAAGCCCGCCACAAGTACCAGCATGGCCGTGCCCAAATCCGGCTGGCGGATGATCAAGCCCACCGGTACCGCCAGCAGCAACCCGGCCACAGCAAAGTCCAAGGGACGCAACTGGCCCTCGCGCTTTTGGAA
>CANKNK010000097.1 GCA_947483455.1 Comamonadaceae bacterium
ATTTACCCAGCATCGAGTCAATCGAGCCTGACTCCTCGCCGATGGCGCACATTTGCAGCACCATGGGCGGGAACAATTTGGACTGGGTCATGGCAGTGGTCAATGAAACACCCGAGGATACCTCCTGGCGTATCTGTGCGGTGGCGTTCAGGTACACCCTGTTGCCGCAGGCAGCACCCACGGACACCAAGGCCTCCACCAAAGGCACCCCCGCGGCGAACAGGGTCGCGAGCGTGCGCGTCCAGCGTGCAATACAGGCTTTGCGTATCAAATTGCCGAATACCGGCAGCTTTAGCATCAGCCGATCGCGTTCGGCTTGCAATTGCTCTGTGCCACCAATGGTGTGGGAGATAAGAATAAAGCTACCTAGCAAAGCGCTGAAAATCAGATACCAATACGTCACGAAAAACTCACTGATAGCAATTACCAAGAGGGTGGGGCCAGGCAGCTCGCTGCCAAAGGATGCGAATACCTGCTTGAAGGCCGGCACCACAAAGAGCATCATGACCACGATAACGGCGACCAGCAGCACCACCATCGGGTAGCTAAGGGCGGCCTTAATCTTGGCCTTAAGGGCCTGGGTTTTCTCCAGGTACAGGGCCAAGCGCTCGAGCACCACGTCCAAAATGCCCGCGGATTCACCGGCAGCGACCAAATTGCAATAGAGCTCATTAAATTGCGCAGGGTGCTTGCGAAACGCGGTGCTAAGGGATGAGCCCACCTCAACGTCGCTGCGGATGTCGTTCACCATGCGGCCCATGGTGGGGTTGCTGATGCCCTTGCCCACGACCTCAAATGACTGCAGCAGAGGAATGCCCGATTTCATCATTGTCGCCATTTGGCGCGTGAAGAGCGCAATCTCCTTAGGTTTGATGCCAGGTGCCATCCAGAAAAACTGCTTGGTTACGGCGCTGGGCCGGATACCCTGCTTACGCAGCACCGCGCGCGCTGCCGCCTGGGACCGCGCGCGTAACTCGCCTTGCAGGGGCTGGCCATTGTGGTCCACCCCCTCCCACCTAAATACCGCCACTGTGGCAGCTGACTTGCCAGCGCCTTGCGCATTTTGTATTGCCATTGTTTCCCCCTTCTATCACTCGTTGGTAAGCGCTAGCACTTCCTCCAAGGAGGTTAAGCCCAATTTCACCTTGCTTAAACCGGATGCACGCAAGGATTTAACACCATCGCGTTCGGATTGGGCGGCGATTTCTAGGGCCGAGCCGTCACGCAAAATAATGGCTTGAATGGCATCCGATATGGGCATCACCTGGTAAATGCCTATCCGTCCTTTGTAGCCGTTATTGCATTCAGTGCAGCCCACCGGACGATAGGGCTTCCAAGTGCCGTCGATGTCTTCCTCTTTGAATCCTGATTCCAGCAAGGTTTCCTTGGGCAGGTCGAAAGCTTCTTTGCATTTGACGCACAGGCGGCGTGCCAAGCGCTGTGCCGTGATCAAAATCACGCTGGCTGCGATATTGAAGGCTTGCACCCCCATATGGCGCATACGCGTGAGCGTTGTGGGTGCGTCGTTGGTGTGCACCGTTGAGAGCACCAAGTGCCCGGTTTGGGCTGCTTTAAGGGCAATGTCAGCCGTTAGCAGGTCACGGATCTCGCCGACCATGATGATGTCCGGGTCTTGTCGCAAAAAGGATTTGAGTGCGACGGCAAAGCTCAGTCCGGCCTTGTCGTTGACGTTCACCTGGTTCACGCCTGGCATATTGATTTCGGACGGATCCTCGACCGTCGCGATATTTACGCCGGGTTGATTGAGCAGGTTCAAGCAGGTGTAGAGCGACACCGTCTTACCCGAACCGGTAGGGCCGGTGACCAAAATCATGCCGTAGGGCCTTGCAATAGCCCGCAGCAAACGCTGTTTTTCCGCTTCCTCATAGCCCAATGCATCAATGCCTAATTTGGCACTGCTCGGGTCCAAAATGCGGATCACTATTTTTTCGCCGAACAGCGTGGGCAAGGTGCTGACACGCAAGTCCATGGTTTTTTCAGGCGACACCTTGAGTTTCATGCGGCCGTCTTGCGGCACCCGTTTTTCCGCAATGTCCATACCCGAAATCACTTTGATGCGCGAAGCCAGTCTTTCCTTTATGGTGGGTGGCGGGCTGGCAATTTCACGCAAATGGCCATCAATGCGAAAACGCACGCGGTAGGTCAATTCATAGGGTTCAAAATGCAAGTCGGATGCACCCATGGCCACCGCATCAAACAATATTTTTTGCAAAAAGCGCACCACCGGCGAATCGTCGATGGCAGTGTCTACCGGACTAGGTGTGTTGATTGCTTGGATAAATTCCCGCCCATCGAAAGCGCTGTCGCCAAATTCAGAAGTGGCCGGGGTGCCGGCGGCCTGCGTTTGCGCTTTTAAGGCATAAACCAGCTTGTCATACTCAACTACCACCCAGTCCACATTGCGTTGGGTGGCGAATTTGATTTTTTCTGTTGCCTCCTGATTGGACGGATCGGCGGTGGCAATCACCAATGCATGGTTGCGCTCGCCCAGCACCAAAAGCTGATATTCCTTGCAAATTCGTTCGTCTAGCAGTTGGTGGGGTAGGGCTGCGAGCTGGATCGACGACAAGTCGAGCAAGGGTGCCACGAAGGCCTGTGCCAAGGTCTGCGCCAGGTTCAGTGGGCTCATGGCACCCGAATCGACCAACTCTGCAACCAGGCTTTTGCGCTGACCTAGGGCGACTTTCATGGCTTTCTGGGCTGTAGCCTTGTCCAGTTTTCCAGACGCTACCAATACCTGGCCCAGGACCGCCATGGAAGTACTTTGGGCAGTGCTCAGTGCGTGGCCTTCACTCACAGCAGATCAAAACTAAAGCCCTTCGCGTCTTTGTCTGAAACCAGGGGATGCGTGTCGCCCAATGGCCAGTCAATAGCCACTCTCGGGTCATTCCAAGCCAGGCAGCGCTCGGACGCGGGGTGGTAGTACTCGGTGGTTTTGTAAAGGAAATCAGCGCTTTCAGAAAGCACCAGAAAGCCATGCGCCAAACCCGGAGGAACCCAGAGTTGGCGCTGGTTGTCCACGGAAAGCTCCTCCCCTACCCATCTGCCATAACTCGGTGAATTGGGTCTGATATCGACCACTACGTCAAATACGGCGCCAGCCACCACACGGACCAATTTGCCTTGTGGCTTGTCCACTTGAAAGTGCATCCCACGCAAGACATGGCGCTGCGAACGGGAATGGTTATCCTGTACGAATTGAACTTGTAGGCCGGTAGCCTGGGCAAATACCTTTTCGTTATAGCTTTCCAGAAAAAAACCGCGCGCGTCACCAAATACCCGGGGTTCCAGGAGCAAGACGTCCGCAATGGCCGTGGGCGTAACGCGCATCAGTACACCTTGTCCTTGAGCAGACGCAGCAAATACTGCCCGTAGTCCGATTTGCCAAGGATGGCGGCTAGTTGTTCTAACTGCGCATCGTCGATCCAGTGATTGCGCCAGCTTATTTCTTCTGGTGCCGCAACTTTAAGCCCCTGGCGTTTTTCGACGGTATAAATGAACTGACCCGCTTCCAGCATGGATTCGTGGGTGCCGGTGTCCAACCAGGCATAGCCGCGTCCCATGGTTTGCACATCCAGTTGCCCGGCTTGCAAATACAAGCGGTTCAGGTCAGTGATTTCCAGTTCGCCACGCGGCGAGGGTTTGATTTGTTTGGCCATCTCTACCACTTGTTGGTCATAAAAATACAGACCAGTGACGGCATAGCGCGACTTGGGCGCCCTGGGTTTTTCTTCTAGGCTGATCGCACGCCCCGCCGCGTCGAACTCCACCACGCCATAGCGCTCCGGGTCTTGCACGGCATAGGCAAAAACGGTGGCACCCGTAGTTTTCCCATTTGCTGAGTCCAGCAGCGAAGCAAAATCGTGTCCATAAAAAATATTGTCGCCCAGTACCAGCGCGCTGGGCTGGCCCTGCAAAAAAGATTCGCCGATTAAGAATGCCTGGGCCAGGCCATCGGGGCTTTCTTGGACCGCATATTGCAAATTCAAGCCCCACTGCGTACCGTCGCCCAGTAATTGGGAAAAACGCGGCGTATCTTGCGGTGTGGAAATTACCAGAATGTCCCGAATGCCCGCCAGCATCAGGGTGCTGAGCGGGTAATAAATCATGGGCTTATCGTAAATTGGCAGTAACTGTTTACTCACCACCTGGCTAGCCGGGTAAAGGCGGGTGCCTGCGCCTCCCGCCAAAATAATCCCTTTTCTTTTCAAACCATTGGTATTTTTCATAATTTTTGGGTCAGGGCAATTTCCTGCAAGATCCGGCGCACTCCAATTTGCCAAAATGGTAAGTGTATAGAAAATGTGTCGGCAATCCGGGTGCAATCAAGCCGGGAGTTCAAGGGGCGCGGCGCTGCGACCGGGTAATCCGCGCTGCTGATGGGCACCACCCGCTCCGGCGTCACTTGGACTTGCAAGCCCATGGCGCGCGCCTCTTGCAACACAAATTGGGCATAACCATGCCAGCTGGTCTGGCCGGCTGCTGCGCAGTGGTACAGCCCTGCGAGCGTTGGCTGTGCCATGGCTTGGCGCAAGGCCAAGGCGCTTACATCGGCCAGCAATTCGGCCCCGGTGGGGGCGCCGATCTGGTCGGCTATGACCCGTAATTCTTCGCGCTCGGCGCCCAGGCGCAGCATGGTTTTGGCGAAATTGCTGCCGCGCGCTGCATACACCCAGCTGGTGCGCAGGATCAGATGCCTGGGGTTGCGGGCGACTTCCAGCTCGCCCTGGCGCTTGCTGGCGCCATAGACGCTCAGCGGCGCGCAGGTATCGGACTCGCGCCAGGGCTGCTCGCCACGGCCGTCAAATACATAGTCGGTCGAGAAATGCGCCAGCCATGCGCCCAGGCGCAACGTTTCTTCCGCCAGCAGGGCAGGGCCCAAGGCATTGACTGCGTAGGCTTGTTCGGTATCGGTTTGCGCTTTATCCACTGCGGTGTAAGCGGCCGCGTTGACCACCAGGTCTGGTGCCAGTTCGCGCACGGTTTGGCGCAAGCCGTCCAGATTTGTCAAGTCACCGCACCACTGGTTCGGATTCTGCTGCGCCTGGCTTGCCAGCGCTATGACCTGGCCTAAGGGAGCCAGGCTGCGCTGCAATTGCCAGCCGAGTTGCCCGTTGCGACCCAGAAGCAGAATTTTCATGCGGCGACGCCCACGCCTTGGTACTGTTGGGCCACCCAGTCGCGGTACGCGCCCGATTGGACTTCCTTCACCCATTGCGGGTTGTCCAGGTACCAGCGCACGGTTTTGCGCAATCCCGTGGCAAAGGTTTCGGCCGGTTTCCAGCCCAGCTCCTCGCTGATTTTTCGGGCATCGATCGCGTAACGCCGGTCATGGCCCGGGCGATCGGAGACAAAGCTGATTTGGTCGGCGTAAGGCTTGGCATCGCTGCGCGGCTGCATTTCGTCCAGCAGGGCACATACCGCATGCACGATGTCCAGATTGGCTTTTTCGTTCCAACCGCCCACGTTATAGGTTTCACCTACCCGGCCGCGGTCTAAGACCACGCGGATGGCGGCGCAATGGTCTTTCACATAGAGCCAGTCGCGAATCTGCTGGCCGTCGCCGTACACCGGCAGGGGCTTGCCGGCCAAGGCGTTGACGATCATCAAGGGGATTAATTTCTCGGGAAAGTGCAGCGGACCGTAGTTATTGCTGCAGTTGGTCGTGAGCACCGGTAGCCCGTAGGTATGGTGGTAGGCGCGCACCAAATGGTCGCTGGCGGCTTTGGAGGCTGAATATGGGCTGTTGGGCTCATAGCGCCGCGATTCGCTAAAAGCAGCTTCACCAGGCACCAGCGAGCCATAGACCTCGTCGGTGGAAACATGCAAAAACCTGAACATCAATGCCTCGGGTTCTGCCAGGCCAGCGCGGTAAGCGCGCACCGCTTCCAACAGGCGGAAGGTACCCACGATATTGGTATCTATAAATTCGGCGGGGCCGCTGATCGATCGGTCCACATGGCTTTCAGCGGCAAAATTCAGTACGGCACGAGGCTGGTAGCGCGCCAGCAGCGCCGATACCAAGGCGCTGTCCCCAATGTCGCCCTGTACAAAAACATGGTTCTCATTTTCTTGGACGGGATCGAGATTGCGCAAATTACCGGCGTAGGTCAGCTTGTCCAGGTTGACCACGAATTCGTCGCTGTGGGCCAGCCAGTCGAGGACAAAATTACTGCCGATAAAGCCGGCACCGCCGGTCACGAGAATTGCCATAAACACCTTTTTGCGCAGATATTCAAACTGTCGTGCAGTTTAATAGCCTTTCAAACGACTTCGGCAGTGGGTCGCCGGACTTTGGGCCATGCCCCAGCACGGTAAACCGATGAAGGCCAGGCCGATAAAATTCCCCGATGACCGCCAAGCCACGCCAAAGCCATTTATCGCTGGCGCAGGGGCGCCAATAGGCTTGGCTATGCAAGACGCGCTCGCTGCCTTATTTCAGCAGGGGTTGGCCCACCAACAGCAGGGCCAACTAGACGAGGCCCAAGCCGCCTACGAGCGCATGCTGGCGCTTCAGCCCCACCATGCAGATGCCTTACATATGCTGGGGGTCATCGCCTTGCAGCTGGGAAACTACCAGGTGGCGGTAGAGTTCATCAGCGCCGCGGTGCACAAGCATCCGTCAAGTGCCTCAGCGCATCTCCATTTGGGCTTGGCCTTCCAGGCCTTGCAGCGTTTGGAGGAAGCCTTGTCGTGCTACCAGCACGCCCTAGAGCTAAGGCCGGACTATGCGCAGGCGTTTCATAACCGAG
>CANKNK010000098.1 GCA_947483455.1 Comamonadaceae bacterium
ATCGCATTTGCCCGGTTTTCAAGGCCCATTGACCGTAGCCTCTTTCAAAGGCGGGCAAAGCAATCCAACCTATCAATTGCAAACCCCCAGCCGCAGCTATGTCATGCGTGCCAAGCCCGGGCCGGTTGCCAAATTGCTGCCATCGGCCCATGCCATCGAACGCGAGTTCGCCGTCATGCGCGGACTGGCCGGTACCGAGGTTCCGGTGCCCGCGATGTACTGCCTTTGCGAAGATGAATCGGTGATCGGGCGCGCCTTTTACATCATGGAGTTCATTGAAGGCCGTATCCTTTGGGACCAAGCTTTGCCCGGCATGGCCAAGCAAGAACGTACCGCCATTTATGCTGAAATGAACCGTGTAATCGCCGCCTTGCACCGCGTCGATATCAGCGCACAGGGGCTGAGCAGCTACGGCAAACCGGGCAATTATTTCGAGCGCCAAATCGGCCGCTGGAGCAAGCAATACCAAGCCTCCATCACACAACCCATTGTGGAAATGGACCAACTCATTGCCTGGCTACCGCAGCATATTCCCGCAGTAGCCAAAAGCGAAGCATTGGTCAGTGTGGTGCACGGCGATTTCCGCTTGGACAATCTTATTTTTCACCCTACGGAGCCGCGCATACTGGCAGTCTTGGATTGGGAACTGTCCACACTTGGCCATCCTTTGGCCGATTTCAGTTACCACGCCATGGCCTGGAATATCCCGCCCGGCAGCTTTCGCGGCATCGCCGGTTTGGACTTCGCTGAACTGGGTATTCCGGACCAAGACCAATACATCCGCATCTACTGTACCCATATGCCAAACATAGACGCGCAAGCACTGGGCGCGGACTGGAGCTTTTACATGGCCTACAACATGTTCCGCATCGCGGCTATTTTGCAAGGCATTGCCAAGCGTGTGGAGGCCGGTACCGCGTCCAGCGCGCAAGCGGTCAACTCGGCGGCAGGGGCCAGGCCGCTGGCCAAGCTGGCTTGGTCCTTTGCCCAGAAATACCAAAGCCCAAGCGCCGTATAGTCTTTTGCGCTAAACCTACCGACCTATTCATTTCATCCCGCACTGGAGACACCATGGACTTCGAATATTCAGACAAAACCAAGGCGCTACAAGCCAAACTCATGGCCTTCATGGATGAGCACATTTACCCTGCTGAAGGGGCTTACCACCAGGAAATTGAAGCCAATACGGCGGCGGGTAAACGCTGGACCCCTTTGCAGTTGATCGAATCGCTCAAGGTTAAGGCACAAGCCCAAGGTTTGTGGAACCTGTTTTTGCCTGTGGACAGCGCAGAGGCATCTGGCTACCATGGTGCGGGCCTGACCAACCAGGAATACGCCCCGTTGGCCGAACTCATGGGCCGCGTGATGTGGTCCAGCGAAGTGTTTAACTGCTCGGCCCCCGATACCGGCAATATGGAAACCATCGCACGCTACGGATCCGAAGCCAACAGGGCGCGGTGGCTCAAACCCCTGCTGGAAGGAAAAATCCGCTCCGCCTTTGCCATGACCGAGCCCGAAGTGGCCTCCAGCGACGCCACCAATATCGCCACCCGCATCGAGCGCGATGGTGATGACTATGTCATCAATGGGCGCAAATGGTGGACCTCCGGCGCCGGTGACCCGCGTTGCGCCATCTACATTGTGATGGGCAAGACTGACCCGCAAGCGCCGCGCCACTCCCAACAAAGTATGGTGCTGGTGCCCGCAGACACCCAAGGCATAACGCGCGTGCGCCCGCTGACAGTATTTGGCTATGACGATGCGCCCCACGGCCACATGGAAGTACTCTTTGAAAACGTCCGGGTGCCCGCGAGCAACATCCTGTTGGGTGAGGGGCGGGGCTTTGAGATTGCCCAAGGCCGCCTTGGACCGGGGCGCATCCACCATTGCATGCGCCTGATCGGGTTGGCCGAACGCGCATTGGAGTTGATGTGCAAGCGCGCCTCATCGCGTGTCGCCTTTGGCAAAACAGTTGCAGCGCAAACCGTCACCCAAGAGCGTATTGCCGAGGCGCGCTGTCGCATCGACATGGCCCGGCTCCTGACCCTCAAAGCGGCCTGGATGATGGACATGGGCGGCAACAAATTTGCCAAAAACGAAATTGCCATGATCAAGGTGGTGGCGCCCAATATGGCCGGCCAGGTGATCGACTGGGCCATGCAAGTGCATGGCGCCGGCGGCATGTCGGACGACTTCCCGCTCGCATACAGCTACACCAGTGCCCGCACACTGCGCTTTGCTGATGGCCCGGATGAAGTACACCGCAACGCCATCGCGAAAATGGAATTGGGCAAGTACGCTGTGGATGCCAAACCGGTGGAGATGCCGATTACCCGGGGCTATTAAACCGCCGACCGCGCCCGCGTGAGCGGGACCGCAACAGCCAATTAGTGCAAATGGCGCGGCTTGCGGCCCCCGCCGTGACCGCTGCCAAAACCGCCACCCGGTCCGCGTGGCGGTTTGCCGATTTCCAGCGAATTGACCAGCGCATCAAAGCGCTGGGCAAACAATTTATCCACCTCGGCGACCACGCCGCCCAACTCTGCGCCATCAAAATGGCGCTCCATCATGCTGACCAAATCCTGCACCAGCAAATCGCGCTGTACCTGCATGATGGCTGCCGGATTGGGGCCCACAAACAGCATCACAAAATCATCGCGTGACTCGCCCTCAGGGCTGTGCTCTTCTTCGTCAAAGTCCGTATCGTAAAAAGTCACCTCAATCGCGGCGCCGGCCAATGCCAGTTCATTCAGGTTCATGCACAGTTCGTCCAAGGCCTGGCGGAAATCCTCATCCCCCGAAACCGTCCAGCACATTTGCAACTGGTGCTCGGCAGCAACAAACTCAATTCCCGGCTCGTCTTCATAGGCGCTGCGGGCGGCATCGGACAGCGATCGTGCACCCGCATATTTCCACAAGGGTTTGAGCGCGTCCTGGACATCGCTCAGTTGCACCTCGGGGCGCAATGTCACCTGACCATGGACATGGATTTCGAAGGGATTGTTGTAACGGGACATGTGCGCT
Organism: Comamonadaceae bacterium; assembly: GCA_947483455.1. Taxonomy (GTDB): domain Bacteria; phylum Pseudomonadota; class Gammaproteobacteria; order Burkholderiales; family Burkholderiaceae_C; genus Allorhodoferax. The sequence goes on from CANKNK010000098.1 coordinate 3,025, forward strand.
GGATTATCAAGGGGCTTGCATGCAGTGTAGAGCAAGCGCGTACCCTAGGGGCATTATGAATGCCTAGGTGGTGCCCGAGACCGGAATCGAACCGGTACGCCCGTTATTCACGAAGCGGCGGATTTTAAGTCCGATGTGTCTACCTATTTCACCACTCGGGCCCGCGATCGGCACTTGGCCGACCGTTGGCATATGACCGGCCATCCGGTTCAACTTGCTGCGAAAAAGTGTTTTCCGCACCAGGCATTCTAGCAATCACATGCCAGCGCTGATCCGATAGCGCGCGCTCTTGTATGCAAATTAGGCGGCAGACTCGGCCGCTACCGGTGTGGCCGCCGTCAAAGCGCTGGCATGGCGATTGCGCTCCAGCCACCCGTTCACCCGGCGCACGGTTTCATCCACAGAATCCGAGCTCAAGCCTTTTTGATCGGCAATCAATTTAATGAGCAAATCGATGCGCTCAATATGCGTTGCGCCGCCAGCCAGCGCACGGGCGGCAGACGATGGTTTAAGCAAGCCTTTTGCCGCTGCCGCATATTTCTCAAAAGGCACCATGTCGTCGGCCGCAGCACCCAACAATTGGCACAGGTCAGATACCCAGGCATACACCGCCCGCGATTGCTCTGCATCTGCATGCACGGCTTGTTCAATCGGCTGCACGGTATCGGCCAGGACACAGCGGTAATTGCCAGTCATCAGCATGCTCCACTTGGCAAGGGGTACAAACAGCGAATCATGCAGCTTGAGTTTGACCGGGAGGTCCAGCGACTCGCCATCGACCAATAGGCGCGCGGCAGCGATATCCGCGTCCAACTGCGCCAGCATGGCGTTGTGCGCATCCGAGGCAAAACGCGCTACCTTGAAATTGGTTGGCAGGCCGACCTGCAATACATTGGGCGCTTCTTCGGGTGGACGAAAGGCCTGCGGATCCGGGCTGCACAGCGTCATCACGCCGGGCTCAAATCCATCCCAAACAGCTGGGTCCAGGTAGCAAGGGCGGCAGCTGGCCGGGTCGATGCCTTCGATGCGCGCCAAAAACGGCAAAGGCGGCATATTCATGATGGACATGCATGGCACCTTCGCCTGGGCAATCGCGTGCATCAGGTGGCGCACATCCGGGTCGCTGTACTGCGGCTCTTGCATGGCCAAGCACACCAGGTCGTATTCAGCTACTTGCACCTGTGAGGGCGTCTTGGCATTCAAAGCGCCGGGGTAGTTGCGCGAGTCGATTTCCACCATCCCTGCCCGGCCCTTCACCGCCATACGCACCCGGGTACCCTGCTCGTTAATCAGTTGGGCCGTCTTGCTCCGGCATACCAGGCTGACGCGATGTCCTGCCATCAGCAATTTGCTGCCGAGCAGCGAGCCGTAGGAAGCTCCCAAGATTAAAACGTTGTACTGCTTTGCCATAAAAAACTCCTGCTAATTGAAAATCTGTCGCCCCATGGCCTCGTGCTCAAGGCACAAATAGCCTGGTCAATGGCGCAAATTTTAAGCCTGTCTATGGCGGAGAATCTCTCTTATGTCTTATATAAGACAATATATTTTCTTATATATTTCAATAACTTAGATTGCACTTATCTCCATATGAAATTATATTTTTCATATTGAGAAATCGCGTATGCCATGCACCGACGGTGGCGCGCGGTTTCCTGCCGTGGCCCAACTGCTGGCGGCGGTACTGGGCAAGTTGGGCGCAGCAATAGTGAAGGCCGACTTCGCCATCATCACCAGACAAGTCCGCTACACTGAATCCGCAGCCAAACTACAACGGAACGTCCAGCATGACAAGCCTCACTCAAACCTGGTTTTGGCAGCAATGGCACTTGTTGCTCATACTCGGCCTTATTGCGCTTGTTGCGCTGAACTTTCTCAGCCGCTTTGTACTGCCCGCACTGCAATTAAAAAATCGCATGGCTGAGGTGCTGGACCAATTGGAAATCCTCAAAGCCGGGGCTTCCAACGGCGCGGTCGATCTGGACAAGCTAGCAAGCGAGATCATGACCGAGGCCCGCATGGCGCACCTATGGGCCCAATATGCCCACTGCCTGCATGTACCTTGGGACGATATTCAAGCGGGCCAAGGTGCCATCGGGCCACAAAGCCGCGTGCGCGTACTCTCAGAACTTTTTTTTAACGCCATGAAAGCCAAATCTGGCGGCGCTGTGGTGGACCTGTCTGACATAGAGCGCAAAGTCGCGGGCGACCCGCAACTCTCCAGTCTGTGGGCCGAGTATTCTGAAGCGCTGGACAAGCGCAACGACGTGCCGGACCCGGACAGCAACAAAGCGCGGCGCTGGCGCGCCTCGGCCCTGGCAGAAACCTTTTTCTCAGACTATGCGCTGGTGGACTCGCCCCTGCGCTCTGACTTTTATAAACACGTGCCCGGCATACTGACTGGCCTGGGAATTATTGGTACGTTTTCGGGGCTGATTAACGGGCTAATCCATTTCGATGTCTCCGATCCCGCCACCACCCAAGCCCAATTGAGCCTGCTGGTGCAAACCGTGGGACAGGCATTTTTTGTGTCGGCCCTGGCCATTACCCTGGCCATGTTGTTTACTTGGGTGGAAAAAGCGCTGCTCAGCGCCCGCTACAGCCAGGTGGAGCGGCTGCAACACCTGATTGACAGCCTGTTCGAAGCCGGTTCCGGGCAAGAAAACCTGGAGCGTCTGGTGGTCGCGACGGAGGCGCAGGTGGCGCTGATGCAGGACCTGCTAACAGAAATGCGCAAGACTTCGAGCTACCTGGCAGCCATGAAATAAGCGCGCCATGTTTATATTGCAAACGCCACGGCGCAAGCGCGCCAAGGAAGAGGCGGAAAAGCCATTCTGGATATCGTTTTCCGACCTGATGACGGCTCTGATGGTGCTTTTTTTGGTTGCGATGGCTGTGGCCTTGATGGTGGTGACCCAAGGCTTGCGCTCGATAGAAGACAAGCGCAAAGACCGCGAAGAATCCATCATGGCCTGCATTGCCGATATGGACAAAGTTGCAAGAAGACCTGAATTTCGCGGCGTGAAGATCAGTGGGCAAACCATCGACTTTGGCCCGCTGGCCGAATTCAAAAAAAATGGTAATCAGCTATCGGAAGACCGTATGGAGTTTTTGCGCGCCTTCATCCCCGAAGTCCTGGACGTGGCCCGCACCCCGAAATGCAGCAAATGGTTGCGCCGCTACGTGGTGGAGGGCTTTGCCAGCCAAGAGGGCAGCTATTTGCACAACCTCAACCTTAGCCTAGAGCGCTCGCAACGCGTGCTCTGTGTGCTTTTGGACACTAGTGCTGCGGACGCGCCAAGCCTGTCGGACCGCAAGACCATACGTCAGCAATTTTTGGTGGGGGGGTCGTCCTTTAATTCGGCGATCGCCAATCAGCCGGAAAAAAGCCGCCGCGTCACCTTGCGGCTCGAATTCAAAGAGTTGCGCAAGGAATGCCTGCCGACAGACGCCGCCTGCCAAGCAGACGATGCGCCACCGATACCCTGGGACGACGACTTCAGGTGCCCGGTGCAAAGCCGCTAAACCATGGAGCGCCGTCGGCGCGACGTCCCCCCAGATTTGAGTAGCGTCTAAGCTTGGAGTCCAATCCCATAGACAGGAGATTGGA
>CANKNK010000099.1 GCA_947483455.1 Comamonadaceae bacterium
CCTTCTTTGTGCAGTTTGGCCACCTCTACATGCACTTTGGTCACCAGCGGGCAGGTGGCGTCAAACACCTTAAAGCCGCGCGCTTGCGCCTCGTCCTGTATCGCTTTGCTCACCCCATGCGCAGAAAATACCAGCGTCGCGTCTGGCGGCACATCGGCCAGGTCTTCGATAAAGATAGCGCCCTTGGATTTGAGGTCGTTCACCACAAAAGTGTTGTGCACGATTTCATGGCGCACATACATCGGCGCGCCAAATTTGGAGAGCGCGCGTTCCACAATTTCGATCGCCCTATCCACCCCGGCGCAAAAGCCGCGCGGCTCGGCCAACAGGATTTCGCTGCCGTTCAAAATATCGCTGGACTTGTGGCCGTGAGGGTTCATAAAACAGCAATCACTTTCACTTCAAAGCTGACGGCTTGACCGGCCAGCGGGTGGTTGAAATCGAACAATACCGCGGCATCGGCCTGTGCGTCCTGCGCCGCACCATCGCCCTTGACAGCCACCACCGCACCGGCATAGCTGCTCTGCCCGTTCGGCGTGGGGAATTGCACCACATCGCCCGGCGCATAGCGCTCCTGGGGGTCGCCCATCTCACGCAACAGGCTGGCTGCCACCCACTGTTGCATGTCCGGATTGCGTGGGCCAAAGGCGACTCCGGCAGGCAGGTCAAAAGTGCGGTGCGCGCCCTCCTGTAGACCGATCAGGCAGCGCTCCACTTCGGGCGATAACTCGCCAGTGCCCAGGCTCAGGGTGGCCGGCTTACCCTCAAAGGTGTTGATCACATCGCCCGCCGGGCCGGCAAGCCGGTAGTGCAGCGTTAAGAACGAAGCGGCTTGGATGCGGGGAAGGTCGAGGGTCATAAGGCTATGGATAATCTGCTGCTATTGTATGGACACGGGGCAGCGGCCAGGTACCGCAGCAACAGCGCCCCGGCCCGGTCATTCAACGCTGTCACGCCATCTGCCGCCATGCCCCTGGACCACATGCCTGTGGACGCCCGTCCACGCGAAAAACTGCTGCAACGCGGGCCCGCTGCGCTCAGCGATACCGAACTCCTGGCCATCCTGCTGCGCACCGGCATACCCGGCAAAGACGTGCTGCAACTGGCGGACGAATTGCTGCGCACCCCGCACCGGGTGGCCGAGAGCGGCACGCAGGCCCTAGGCTTTGGCGGCATTGCTGGCTTGCTGCACACCGACCCCAAGGCATTGGCCCAGGTCAAAGGCCTGGGGCCGGCCAAGCGCGCAGAAATACTGGCGGTGCTAGAACTGGCACGCCGCGCCATGGCCCAGCGCCTGCAAGAGCGGGCGGTGCTGGACTCGCCGCAGGCGGTCAGGCAGTTTTTTCAGCTGCATCTGTCCGCCCTGCCCCATGAAGTGTTTGCGGTGATGTTTTTGGATGTGCAAAACCGCATGCTGGCGATGGAAGAAATGTTCAAGGGCACGGTCAGCCAAACCAGTGTGTATCCGCGCGAAGTGGTCGTGCGCGCTTTGCACCATCAGGCAAGCGCCGTGGTGCTGGCGCACAACCACCCCAGCGGCTCGGTGCAGCCATCGCGCGCTGACGAGGCGCTCACGCAAACCCTCAAATCCGCGCTGGCGCTGATTGATGTGCGCGTTTTGGACCACATCATCGTGGCGCAAGGCCAGTCTTTGTCTATGGCCGAGCAAGGTTTGGTGTAAGGCAGCTAGCTGGCCCGACCCGTCTGCATGGACAATCGCCCCATGCCTGGCTTGCAAGACCTGAAACAAATCAAAGACCAACTGGCAGCGCAAGCGGCCAGGGAGAAAGCCGATCAAGCGGCACGCGCGCTGGTGGCCAAGCGGGCGGCGCAGGAGCGCAATTTGTTTGAAACCGCCGTGGGCAAAGTGCAACGCCTGCCGACGGTGGCGCGCGCCGACCTCAAGCTACCGGCCCCACGGGCGACCGTGTTGCAGCACGAACTAGACGCGCAAGCCGCGCTGCAAGAATCGCTCAGCGACGAGTTCGACGTCAGCAGCTTGCTCGATACCGACCAGGACCTGAGCTTTCGCCGTCCCGGTGTAGGGGCCGACGTAGTGCAAAAACTGCGCAAGGGCCAATGGAGTATCCAGCGCCAAGTGGACTTACATGGCCTGCGCAGCGACGAGGCGCGTGAGGCTATGGGCCAGTTCATCCGCGATGCGCATAAGCAAGGCCTGCGCTGCGTGCGCGTGGTGCACGGCAAAGGCCTGGGCTCGCCGGGCAAAGCACCGGTGCTCAAAGACAAGGTGCTGCGCTGGCTGGTGCAAAAGGCCGAAGTCATTGCCTTTGTGCAAGCCCCGCCCAACAAAGGCGGCGCTGGCGCGGTGTTGGTTTTGCTGGCGCCGGTGCGGGCGATTACGAGCCGTCCGGCTTGATTTGGGCTCGCGCAATCACGGGCTTCCAGCGCGCTTGCTCTTGTTTGATGAAGGCCTCAAACTCGGCGCGGGTATCGCCTACCGCTAGCGCGGTGTCTTGGCTCAGTTTGTCCTGAACCAGTTTAGACCGCGTCGCCGCCATGGCCTCTTTCTCTAACCTGTCGATATTGGCTTTGGCCATTTTGCTGGGGGCCATCAAGCCGTACCACTGCGTCATTTCAAAGCCCTTATAGCCTTGCTCTGCCACGGTAGGCACGTCTGGTAGCTGGGGCAAACGCGCGCTGGTACCGGTCGCGATACAGCGCAGCTTGCCCGCTTTGATGAACTGCAGCAATGCGGGCGCGCCCACCGATGCCGCATCCAATCGCCCAGCCATCAAATCGGTCAGCATGGGGCCTGTGCCGCGATAGGGCACGTGCACCATAAAGGTTTCGGTGACCAATTTGAGATATTCAAAGGCCAGGTGCCCTGCGCTACCGTTACCAGCAGAGCCGTAGTTGAGTTGACCGGGTTTGGATTTGGCGTAGGCCACTAATTCTTTGAGGTTTTTTACCGGCAAGTCCGGATGCACGACATACAGGCTAGGCACTTTGGCCACCAGCGTAATCGGCGTGAAATCTTTAATGGGGTCGTAGGGTAACTTGGCAAAAATGTAAGGGTTGACCGCCAGCGTGCCGATATGGCCCAGGATCAGAGTGTGTTCATCGGTGGAATTGGCGACTTCTTGCATGGCAATATTGCCGGCGGCGCCAGGCTTGTTTTCTACGAATACGTTTTGACCAATCGTCTTGGCCATCTCACCGGCCAGCGCGCGGGCCACGATTTCAGAACTGCCCCCAGGCGCAAAAGGCACTACCAGGCGCAGCGGCTTGTTAGGCCAGGTATCGGCCCCTACCCATCCGGGCGACAGGCAGAGGGCCGATGCGGCTGAGCCCAGCAAGAGCTGGCGGCGTGTGATGCTGGGGGATTGAATAAGGTTCATAGGTTTGCGTGTTTTTTTGGGTTTTGATTTGCGCAGGAATTCTAAGGTGCAGCGGCACCCCAGCAGCTTTGGAAACTTGATGTTGTTTGCGCATACGCCAGCGTGGGCGCTGCCTGCAAGCGCACAAGACGTCTATTTGCCCGCGTTCGGAAAAAACAATTGCTGACCATCAATCCGGTAGGCGGCGATTACGGCTTGGCCTGCGGGGGACAGCACCCAATCAACAAATTTTTGCGCATCCTGCGCCTTGACATGCGGATGCTTGGCCGGGTTCACTGCCAACACGCCGTATTGGTTGAACAAGCGCTGGTCGCCTTGCACCAGTACTTGTAAATCGGCCCGGTTCTTAAAGCTTAGCCAGGTGCCCCGGTCCGTCAGCACGTAGGCGCCGGTGGCCGCAGCCATATTGAGCGCCTGGCCCATGCCGCAGCCACACTCGCGGTAGCCGCTGCCTTTGGCTTCTGCGGCAGGCGACATTTTCCAAAAGCGCAGTTCGGCGGCATGCGTTCCACTTTTGTCACCGCGCGACACAAAGGCCGCGTTGCCCGCGGCGATTTTGGACAGGGCTTGCACAATGTCTGCGCCTTTGGTGTGCGCAGGGTCTGCGGCAGGTCCGACCAATACAAAGTCGTTGTACATGACCGCATAGCGTTTGAGTGCAAAGCCTTCAGCGACAAATTTTTCCTCTGCAGCCTGGTCATGCACGAACAACACGTCGGCATCACCGCGTCGGCCCATGTCGATGGCCTGGCCGGTGCCTTGGGCCACGACTTTCACATCGACCCCCGTCGCTTTGGTGAAGGCCGGCAGTAAATGCGCGAACAAACCCGACTGTTCGGTGGAGGTGGTCGATGCCATCACGATAGCGGTTTGGGCGTGGACAAGCACCGGTAATACACACACAGCCAGCGTGAAGCCCCTTAGCCATACCCAATTTTTCATGAAAGCTCCCCTTTGACAAATAAATAAGCGCTAGGACATTGCGCCTGCAATCCGGCTGCATCAAAAAAATCCTGGACAGGCAAATCCGCCAACAAGCGCCCGCGCTCGAGGTATAGCACCCGCGAGGCCAAGCGTTTGACCTGGCCCAGGTTGTGGCTGGCAAATACCAAGCTAGCCAGGGGGCGCGACTGGGCGAATGCCTGCAAGAGGCTTTCCACCTCGGCCTTGGCATGCGGATCCAAGCTAGCCGTGGGTTCATCCAATAACAACATCTGCGGCTCTAGGGCCCAGGCCTGCGCCATAGCGACGCGTTGCTGCTGTCCGCCGGACAAGGTATGCGCCTTGCGGGCGGCCAAATCCTGCAAGCCAAAACGCTGCAAGCTTGCCATGGCGCTTTGGCGCGCCTGCGGCCAGGGTGTGCCCCTTAACCAAAGCCCTAGCGCCAATTGACTATCGACACGCATACGCAACATATGGGGCCGCTGAAACAACATCGCCTGGCGCAATCCGCTTTGTAATTGCACATGCCCCGCGCCTGGGGCGAGCAAGCCATGCAACAGGCGCAGCAAGCTACTTTTACCCGCGCCATTGGCGCCAACCACCGCCACGCGCTCACCAGCTGCGATGGACAAAGAGATGCCCTCTAAGGCGGCCATGGTGTTGGCCCGCCAGCGCCTAAGGCTGCGACCATCCGGGCCGAACTGCACACCCGCTTCCAAGGCCTGAACTTGTGCGTTCACAAGACCACCGCCCCAGAAGTGCCCAAGCGCAAACTGCCGCCCTGCCCCCAGCGCTGCAATAGCGCCACCAATGCATTGAGCAACAGCACCACGAGCAACAAAGCAAAGCCCAGGGCTAAAGCCAAGGGCAAGTCGCCTTTAGAGGTTTCCAGGGCGATCGCGGTCGTCATGACCCGGGTAAAGCCTTCGATATTGCCACCCACCACCATCACCGCGCCGACTTCGGAAATGGCTCGGCCAAAGGCCGCCAGCAGCACCACCAGCAAAGCATGGCGCTCGTCCCAGGCCAATAACACGCTGCGCATCCAGTGCCCAGCCCCCAGCGACTGCAGTTGCTCGCCGTGCGACTGTTCTGCGTCCTGCACCACCTGACGCGTTAAGGCGGTTGCCACGGGCAGTACCAGCACTGCCTGCGCCATTACCATGGCTTTGAAACTAAACAACCAGCCCAGGTACCCCAAGGGGCCAGAGCGTGACAGCAGCAAATACACCACCAAACCCACCACGACGGAGGGCACGGCCAGCGCCGTATTGAGTAGTGTCAAAACCACGCTGCGCCCCGCAAAGCGGGCTACGCCCAGCCAGGCGCCCAACACCAGGCCCAGGCTGCACGCCAGCAGGCATGCGCAAGCGCTCACCGACAGCGAGCGACCCACAATCGCCAAAAAGCCCGGGTCCAGGCTCAGCAGCAAATGCAGGGCGGTCAAGGCGCTGTCGCTAAAAGTGTGCATAGTGAAAAGGATACTAGCACGCGGTGACGGGGCATGCGCTGGAGCGCGCTTAGCGGTTGCGCATCCAGTCAGCCGTCTGGAAAAAAGAGTCGCGCAGACGCAGGCGCAAGGCTTCTGCCATGTCGACTTCGCCCATGGCCTGGTCCATGCACGCCAGCCATTGGTCGCGCTCTAGGATGCCGATGCTGTAGGGCATGTGCCGCATACGCAGACGCGGGTGGCCAAAGCGCTCGGTGTAATGTTGCGGACCGCCCAGCCAGCCGCACAAAAACCAAGTCAGCTTTTGCCGCGCCTGCGTCAAGTCCGACCCGTGTACCGCACGCAAAGCGGCATAGGCCGGGTCTAACTCCATCAAATCATAAAAGCGCTCTACCAGCGATTGCACCAGGGGCTCACCGCCCAGGGCTTCAAAAGCGGCGGCGCGCTGTGCCTGGGCTTGTGCATCGTCTTCGTCCACGGTGCGCTTTCAGACTGCCGCTTTGCGCAATGTTTCTACCACCGGACGGCGTAGTACTTCGCGCAGACCCCACCAGCCAGCCAGCAAAGCCAACGCGGCCCCAGTCAGCGCGCCCAGCACGGGAACCCACAAGGAGACCGTCCAGGAGAACTCAAACACATAGCGCGCCAAGGCCCAGCCCAATGCACTGGCCACCAAAGAGGCCAGGAAACCGGCCAACAAACCGACCCCCGCCAACTCCAGCCTTTGCACCTGCCGCAGCAAACTGTTTTGCGCGCCCACTGCGCGCATGATGGCGAACTCGCGTGCGCGCTCTTCGCGCGTGGCGCTGACCGCTGC
>CANKNK010000100.1 GCA_947483455.1 Comamonadaceae bacterium
ATGGGTAACGGCAAGGGCAATCCCGAGTACTACGTGGCTGAAATCCAGCCCGGAAAAATTGTGTTCGAGATCTTGGGCGTGTCCGAAACCCTGGCGCGCGAGGCTTTCCGCCTAGCGGGTGCCAAACTGCCTCTGCGTACGACTTTTGTCAGCCGCATGATTGGCCAGTAATCAGGAGCATGACTATGAAATCAACTGAACTGCGCAAAAAAGACATTGCCGGCCTGCAAACGGAGATCAAAGAGCTGCAACGCGCTCACTTTGGTCTGCGCATGCAAAAGGCAACCCAACAAATCACCAACACTGCAACGCTGCGCATCGCGCGCCGCGACATCGCCCGTGCCAAGACCATTTTGGTCGAGAAGCAGAGCGCTGACACATCCGCCACCTAAGGAGTACGCCATGACGGAAGCTAAACAATCCCTCAAGCGCACCTTGATTGGCAAGGTGGTCAGCGACAAGCGGTCCAAGACCGTGACGGTGCTGATCGAGCGTCGCGTCAAGCACGCGCTTTACGGCAAGATCGTCGGTAAATCCAGCAAGTACCACGCCCATGACGAAAAAGGCGAGTACAAAATGGGTGACATGATTGAAATTACCGAAAGCCGTCCGATTTCCAAAACCAAGAACTGGGTAGCGACCCGTTTGGTGGAAAAGGCCGCAGCGGTATAAGTTTTTGCAGCCCGGCGCTGCACGAATCCGACAAACGGCCCACAATACGTGGGCCGTTTTCATTTTTTGCAACTGACAGAAGGAGCACCCATGATTCAAGTTGGAGACACCCTACCCGCTACCACACTGATGGAATACCACGAGGTTGAGGCCGAAGGATGCAGCATTGGCCCCAATGCCGTCGATGTCGCCAAGGCCAGCGCCGGTAAAACCATTGCATTGTTTGCACTGCCTGGCGCATTTACGCCTACCTGCTCCGCCAAGCACGTGCCTGGTTTTGTGACGCATTACGAGGATTTCAAAGCCGCTGGCGTTGACGAAATTTGGTGCCTCAGCGTGAACGACGCGTTTGTGATGGGCGCTTGGGCGCGTGAGCAGCAGACCGGCACCAAGGTGCGCATGCTGGGCGATGGCAGTGGCGACTTCGCCAAAGCCACCGGCTTGGTGTTGGACCTGACCACGCGTGGCATGGGTGTGCGCAGCAATCGCTACTCCATGCTGGTCAAAGACGGCAAGGTCGTCACGCTCAACGTCGAAGGTCCTGGTAAATTCGAAGTCAGCGATGCAGCGACCTTGCTCGCACAGGCCAAGGCCTGATTAACCGTCCTGACCCTCTCCTCTGGGCAGCAGTGCTGCCTAGAGTTCCACTTTCAGGTAGTGCGCCCCCGCAATGGGGTTGAAGTAGTAAGGCGGGATTTCTTCAAAACCTAAGTCTTCATACAGCGCACGCGCCGCCTCCATAGCACTCAGGGTATCGAGCAACATGCAGCTGTAGCCCTGCATGCGCGCAAAATCCATTTGCGCCTCGGTGAGCCTTCGGCCCAGGCCCAAGCCCCGGTGCGCAGGCCGCACGTACAGGCGCCGTATTTCGCAGGCATTGCTGTAATCCACGGTGTCTAAAGGGCGTAAGGCGCAGCAGGCCAGCAACGCGTCCCCTGCCATGGCGACCAGCAGTTGTCCCCGCGGCGCCGCGTAGTCACCAGGCAGCGCAATTAATTCCTCTTCAAAACCGGTGAGGCACTCGCGCACTGCCAGTGAAGCGGCATATTCTTGGAATATTAGGCGCGTGGCATCCAGTGCCGGCAGTGAATCAGGCACGCAAAGCTGCACCGGCAGCGGCCTGGGAATGGGGGTTGACGCACTCATAGCGAGCCGCTTCCAACACTCAGGCCCACCGCGCTGGCACAGAGCAATAAGAGCACGGCGGCCAGTATGCGCGTAGCGATGGTGTCCGTACTCTCACGCGCAGGGTTTTCAAGTATTTGGTCGCCGGTCCGCATAGGATTTAACAAATCGATGCGGCGTACGCGCACATACCAAAAAATGCTGCCAAGGTGTAAAACCACCAAAGCTATCAGTCCCCATTTGCCTGGCCCGGTGTGCCATTGCGTTGCCCGCTCCACCCAGGCTTGGCTCACCAGCGCGGTAAGCGGACCGCTGGTGGAAATTTCGTCGTCGCTGAACAAGCCTGTCAGCGCTTGCAGGCCAAGGCAGGACAACATCGCTAACACCGACCATGCGCCCAAGGGGTTATGTCCCGCGATGCGGCTAGTCTGCGCCAATGACTGGCGGGCAAACTGCCAAGCTTGCCGCGGTGTAGACACAAAGCTGGAAAAGCGCGACCAATAGCCGCCAATAAAACCCCAGAGGATGCGCCACATCACCAGGCTGAGCATCGCGTATCCGCAGCGCATATGCCACACCATGGCATCACCTCCAATTTGCCCGCTGATTACCAACGCCAAGAACAGCAGCGCTAGCGCCACGTGGCATAGGCGCGTTGGCAAATCCCAGACCCGAATCGAAAACAAATCGCCCACTCCCACAAAGCTGCACAAAGGCTAGAGCCCAAGTCTAGCCATAAATGGCGGGCTAGGGACTCGGTGCGCAGCGTCTAGGGCAAACCCCCATGTGGCAATAGTCGGATCGACGCTGGCAAAATGGTGCGCGCGCCATACCTAGCCGCGCAAAAATTCAAGGACTGGAACGACACATGAAACACAAACTATCATCACTCGTAAGCTACGCAATCGCGCTACTGCTAGCCATGAGTAGCTTGGCCATGCCCGCCCACGCGCAATTTGCCAAGGCGGAAGATGCCGTCAAATACCGCAAAAGCGCGTTGACCGTGATGGGTACGCATTTTGGTCGAGTGGCGGCCATGGCCAATGGGCGCGCGCCATACGACGCCAAAGCCGCCGCGGAGAACGTCGCCTTGGCCGAAACCATGTCCAAACTTCCTTGGGGGGCGTTTCCCGAAGGTAGCGACAAGGGCGAAACCAAGGCCAAGCCCGAGATCTGGTCTGATAAGGCCCGCTTTGCCGAATCTGCGGAAAAGTTGCAGGCCGAGATGGCCAAGCTCAGCGTCGCTGCCAAAGTGGGCACGCTCGATGCCCTCAAGCCGGCAGTGTCCAATGTGGCGGCCACGTGTAAAAATTGCCATGACAATTTTAGGCAATAGTGCCCCTGCCCCACTTACCTCACCGGTTGCGAAACCCTAGGCGCCGAGCACAGACCTACGAGCTAAGTGGGTGCCTGCGCGCCGCCAGTCTGGTGGTGCTGTGCATACCGCTTGGCGCCTGCAGCCCCACGCTCAATTGGCGCAGCGTGACGCTGGAAGGCGTGCAGGCCGCATTGCCTTGCAAACCCGACCAAGCCCAGCGACCTGTGCAACTGGCCGACCAGGAGCTGACCCTCTCTATGGCCGGTTGCGAAGCAGATGGCGGCCTGTATGCCGTCAGCCACCTCCGTCTTGCCCAAGGCGCACAAGCGCAGCCCCTTATCGATGCCTGGCGCACCCAAGCCTTGCAGGCTATGCGCGGCACTGCAGCGCCGGTGCCGACGCCATTAGCAGCGCTTGGCACGCGACCAGCGTTGACGGTGTACCAGGCCAGCGGCAGCAACCCGCGCGGACAGGCGCTGCAAGCACGCTGGACCTGGGTGCAACGCGACCGAGATATTTACCATTGGGCCCTATATGCTCCGGTGATACGCGCAGAGATGGAAGAGGCATTCTTTAGCGCGATGCAATGGCAATAGTTGCGCAGACGCTTGTCGCAGGGATTGCTTAGAGGCTTCTTTCAAGGCGCCTGCACTGCGCTCGCCTTCATCCGAAACACGCATAATCGGGTGATCCCTCCGACCACATTTCATGCCCATCGATATTTTGATCATTGCCCATGCGCCCTTGGCCAGCGCATTGCGCAGCTGTGTCTTGCACGTGTTCCCGGAAGTGGCCGACAGCCTGCGTGCCGTCGATGTGCTGCCAGACGAAGCGCCAGAAGCCACGCAGCAGCGTGTACAGGCCTGCTTGCATTCCAGCGCCACGCATTCGGTTTTGGTGCTGACAGATGTCTTGGGCGCCACACCGTGCAATATTGCACAAAAAATGGTCGATGGGCAGCAATGCAAACTAGTCGCTGGCGTCAACCTGCCTATGCTGTTGCGCACTGTGAATTACCGCAATGAGTCTATGGATGCATTGCTGGCGCGTGCGCTGCATGGCGGCACCCAATGCATTGTCGAAGTCCCCCCTGCGCCCTCGCGCATTTAACCGTCCTGCGCCCATGATTCAAGTCACCACCACGATTAACAACAAATTGGGTTTGCATGCCCGCGCTTCGGCCAAGCTGACCAAATTGGCCGGCAGCTTTCCCTGTGAAATTTGGATCAGCAAAGGCGAGCGCAGGGTCAATGCCAAAAGCATCATGGGCGTGATGATGCTGGCCGCCGGCCTGGGATCGGAGATCCACATCGAGACCGAAGGCGAGCAAGCGCAAGAGGCCATGGACGCATTGCTGGCACTGGTGGCCGATCGCTTCGGCGAAGGCCAATAAGCAGCGAAGGTCTTGCGGATATGACTTTTTCCATCCACGGACTGGCCGTATCACGCGGTGTAGCCATTGGAAGAGCCGTACTGGTGGCTTCTAGTCGCATGGACGTGGCGCATTACTTTATACGCCAGGCCGATGTGCAAGCCGAAATTGAGCGGGTGCGCGCGGCACGCAACCAGGTGGTCGAGGAGTTGCAGCGCTTGCAACTGAGCATTACGCATATGAGTCCTAAAGACGCGCCGCACGAGCTGGGCGCTTTGCTGGATGTGCATTTAATGCTCTTGCAAGATGCCGAGTTGGAGATAGGCGTCAAGCGCTGGATTGTCGAACGCCTGTACAACGCCGAATGGGCTTTGACCGCGCAACTGGATGTGCTGGTGCGCAATTTTGATGAAATGGAAGACCCGTACTTGCGCGAGCGTAAGGGGGACTTAGAGCAAATTGCCGAGCGTATATTGCGCGCCATGCGCGGTGTCGCCAACCCTGTGGCGGTGCCGCCGCGCAGCAGCCCGAAAAATACGACCCAGGACCTATTGCTCGATGACACGGTGGATGTGCCATTGGTTTTAGTCGCGCACGATTTATCGCCAGCGGACATGCTGCAGTTCAAGCAAAGCGTTTTTGCCGGCTTTATTACCGATGTGGGCGGAAAAACCTCGCATACGGCCATCGTCGCGCGCAGCATGGACATTCCTGCGGTGGTCGGAGCGCGCACTTGTAGCCAATTGGTACGGCAGGACGATTGGATTATTATTGATGGCGATGCCGGTGTGGTCATCGTCGATCCATCGCCCATTATTCTGGCCGAATACAGTTTCAAAAAACGCCAACTGGAACTCGAGCGTGGACGCCTTTTGCGCCTACTCAATACCCCTGCTGTCACACTCGATGGTGAAAAAATCCAATTGCTGGCCAATATCGAAATGCCTGAGGACGCGCAAGTGGCGCTCAAAGCCGGCGCGCTGGGCGTAGGCTTGTTTCGCAGCGAATTTTTGTTCATGGGGCGCCGCGGCCATTTGCCCGACGAGGAAGAGCAATTTACCGCCTACCAAAGAGCCGTGCAGGACATGCACGGCCTGCCCGTCACCATACGTACCGTCGATGTGGGCGCCGACAAGCCGCTCGATGCCAGCACCCACGATGCTGCGCATTTAAACCCTGCGCTAGGCCTGCGAGCCATCCGCTGGAGCCTGGCTGACCCGGCGATGTTCCTGACCCAATTGCGCGCCATCTTGCGCGCCGCTGCGTTTGGCCAGGTGCATTTGCTAGTGCCTATGCTGGCACATGCCTCTGAGATCAAACAAACCTTTGCCCACATTGCGACCGCGCGCAGCCAGCTAGACAAGCGCGGTCTGGCCTACGGGCCGGTAAAAGTAGGCGCCATGATTGAAATCCCGGCAGCTGCCTTGACCCTGCCCTTGTTCTTGAAATATTTTGACTTTTTGTCCATCGGCACGAATGACCTGATCCAGTACACCCTGGCTATCGATCGCGCGGATGAATCGGTGGCGCATTTGTACGACCCGTTGCATCCAGCGATTTTGCAATTGGTCGCCGCGACGATTGCGCAAGGCCACAAGCAAGGCAAAGAAGTGAGTGTTTGCGGTGAAATGGCGGGTGATGTCAGTCTGACGCGATTGCTTCTGGGCATGGGCTTGCGTAGCTTTTCTATGCATCCGGCGCAGATACTGGCCGTCAAGCAGGAAATACTGCGCGCTGACGCCAAGCGTCTAGCGCCCTGGGCCCAGCGGGTGCTGGATTCTGAAAATCCGGCCTTGCTAATGGCTGGCGGCGGTATTTGACAACGCCATACGCCTAGCGATGTGTCTAGGGGGACTCGGTCTGCGGCATGCGTGAACCCAGCAAGGCCGCGCCCACGATGAGTGCCGCAGCCAGCACAATCGTCGGGCTGGGCGCTTCACCTCGCATCCATAGCAAGCCCAATGTGGAAAGCAACGGCGTGAGGAAAGACAAAAGACCGATCTGGCGCGCGTCGCCGCGTTTGAGCGCGGCATCCCACAAATAAAAAGCGCCGCCTAGTGGCCCCAAGCCCAGTACTA
>CANKNK010000101.1 GCA_947483455.1 Comamonadaceae bacterium
CTGCGTTCTATCGCTTTGATAAACTCTTGCCCCTGAATACACCACGGGGTGTAGCTTAGTCTGGTAAAGCGCTACGTTCGGGACGTAGAGACCGGAGGTTCGAATCCTCTCACCCCGACCATCTGTGGTGCGTTTCAACCCAAAACTTATATTTGGCCCTGGGCTTTCTGTCTCCGGTGGGCAGATACTAGATTGGCAATTGGCGACAGAGAAACGGCGCTATTCAGCCTGCAAAGCGTGTGCAGATTACAGGTCAGCTGTTGGTGAGCGACTTTATATTTTTGGGCGTAAGGCGAGGCATCCATCACCGCTTCACCAGTATGGAAGCGCGGGGTAACTGCATAACGACTTTGGCGACGACTGTGATGGACCGCGAACGTTTCGTCAGCCACTGTCCGCGTTTTCCGCTTAGGTGCGCCAAAAGGCCGGTGTGAAAATCACCACCATAGTAAATAGCTCCAAGCGACCCAGCAACATAGCCAGGGTACAAATCCAGGTTTGAAAATCTGTCAGCACGGCGAAGGTGGTTGCAGGGCCGACCAGATTGAGTCCTGGCCCCATGTTGTTGACTGAAGCCACTACCGCTGAAAACGCCGTCACCACCTCGCACCCGCTTGCTAGCATGAGCAAAGTACAAAATATGATGGATGCACCGTACAGGAACAGAAATGCCAAAATAGAGTCGAGTACCGAGGGCTCGTACACGGCTCCATTTAATTTGACCACCATCGGTGATTTTGGATGCACCAGCCTGTGCAATTCACTAAAGCAGTGTTTGATCAATAGTTGAGCGCGTATCATTTTTATTCCGCCACCGGTGGAGCCTGCTGCGGTTGCAAAGCAAGATAAAAACAACATCAATACCGGCGCAAAAGCGGGCCATAGGTTGTAGTCTTGTGTGGCTAATCCGGTGGTGGTTGCAATAGAAACTACGTTAAAGGCCGAGTGTCGAAGCGCCGTTAAAAAATCAGGGTATACCTGATGCACCCATAGAAAATATGCCACCAGCAACACGCTGCCAATCATGACAGACCACACCAGATGGGCTTCATTGTCTTTGACGTAGGCCTGCAATGTCCGGCCAGAGAATGCCAAAAAGTGCGTAGAAAAATTTATACCCGCAAGCAACATGAATACGATAGCGACCGCTTCCATAGCGGGTGAGTCAAAGAACCCAAAGCTTGCGTCGTGCGAGGAAAAACCACCGAGACCCATGATGGAAAAGGTGTGAATCAGCGAATCTAGCAGTGGCATACCCACCGCCCATAAGCTGAGGGTACAAGCCGAGGTAATCAGCACATAAACCAACCACAAGCCTTTGGCTGTTTGGGCGATGCGGGGCGTGAGCTTGGCATCCTTCATCGGGCCGGGGGTTTCGGCCTTAAAGGCCTGACTCCCGCCAACCCCCAGCATGGGCAATACCGCAACCGCCAGCACCACCACCCCCATGCCACCTAGCCACACTAAAAAAGCACGCCAAACATTGATGGAGCCCGGTAACTGGTCCAAATTGGAAATAGTGGTGGCGCCGGTGGTGGTCAAGCCCGACATGGTTTCAAAATAAGCGTCCGTGAAGCTCAGGCCAGGAATGCTCAGCATCAAAGGAATGGTGGCGATTGCCGGTAGCACCATCCAGGTCAAAGCGGAAAGCAGAAAACCATCTCGGTTGCGCAACTCTTGGCCATGGGAAGCCTTTCGAGTGAAAGCCCACATAAGCAAGCCCGTAACGGCAGCAAAAATCATTCCAACGACGAAGCTCCAAACTGCATGGTCATCCAGATACCAGGAAATCGCTGTTGGAAACAACATCAAGCTTGCAAATATCAGAATGATGAATCCAAGAACATTCAATACTCCCGCTATTCTTTGCATCATATGATCTCCTTTACCCAAAAAAGCTTGCGCTGACCTGGAGGAGCTTTTCAATTTTTCGCACGGTATCCTTCTCTGTAACAAACAAGATCAAATGGTCTTCCGATTCAATTACCAGGTCATGGTGGGCCATTAACACGTCTTGGCCACGCACGACGGCACCCAGTAATGCGCCTGGCGGCCATGCGATGGCATCCACGCGACGACCCACACACTGGCTGGTGGATTTGTCACCATGGATCACAATCTCCAGTGCCTCTGCCGCACCCCGCCGCAAGCTATGGACCCGCGCTACGTCAGCGCGTCGAATATGCGCAAGAATTGAGCCTATCGTGACATCCGCAAGCCCTACAACGACGTCGATTTTGCTATCCTCTAGAACGCCGACATACACGCTTTGATGGATCAGCGATAAGACGCGGTGCGCTCCCATTTTTTTGGCTAGCAGCGATGCAATGATATTGCGCTCGTCATCGCCCGTGGCGGCGACAAATAAATCTACATGGGCAATATCCTCGTTGGAAAGCAACTCCGTATCGTTTTCACTTCCTTGCAGGACCACCGTTTTGTCCAGCAGAGCCACCAGCTGATGCGCACGTTTTTCATTTGCCTCAATCAGTTTTACCGAATGGCTGGTCTCTAGGTCCTTGGCTAAGCGGTAACTAAACTCTGATCCTCCTGCGATCATGATGCGTCTGACAGGGCGATCCGCCTTTCGCAATTCCTCCATAACCCTGCGCATATCGGCTGTCCGAGAAAGGAAAAATACCTCGTCGCCGTCTTCGATCATCGCATCTGCGCGTGGCTGTACAGCGCTCATATTCCGGAATATGGCAACGATTCGCGCATCCGTGGTCTTGAGGTGATTGTGCAGATTGCCGATTCGATCTCCCACCAATAATCCACCGGCTTTAGCGCGAACGCCTACCAAGCAGACTTGGCGCTCTGCGAACTCTAAAACCTGTAGCGCCTCCGGATAAACCACCAAATTTTCAACATACCTAGCAAGCGCCACTTCGGGTGAAATCACGTGACTGATACCGAAAACATCCTCCCCAGACAAACGCGGATCGTCTAAGTACTCGGACGACCGAACCCGCGCGATGCGTTTGGGTACATTAAATATGCTGGACGCAATTTTGCAGGCCATCATGTTTATCTCATCCACCTCGGTCACGGCGATAAGCAAGTCACAATCGGCTATACCCGCTTCTTTCAAAATGGAGGGGTAACCAGCATTGCCGGCAACGGTACGCAAGTCATATTTCGAAGCGAGCTCTTTGAGTTTGGACGCATCACGGTCAATTACCGTGATATTGTGCCGCTCGCTAGACAGGCTTTTTGCAACCGATGTTCCAACCTGTCCTGCACCAAGAATGATGATGTTACTCATTGTTATATCCCAACGAACTATCTATTTAGAATGGCTTGCGCCCGCTTATTCGCTGCGATGATAGTTGCACGCGAGCAATATGACAATAATAATTGTCCAGGCCGACTAAACGCTGTTTCGGAAAATCAAACGGCGTCGTGACGATTTCTGGCTTGATTAAAGCCCGAGGCCTATGCTTGCAAAACCCAGCATGAGGAACCATTCCGCGTAGGTGGCTGCATTTGGCAGCAAGAAATCCTCTATCGCATGTAAGGGACCCAAGCCAGACGCCTATCGCACATACTTACATGAATCGGATTTCGTCGGCGCTGAAAGCCAAATGGGTCCTTATAAAGGTATGCCCTTGAAATCTCTGTTCCGCAATGCAAGCATCACATGATCGCGCCAGGCACCGTTAATAAAAAGATAATCTAGAGCAAATCCCTCGCGCTCAAATTCAAGTTTCGCCAAAAGCCGAAGACTGCGAAGGTTTTCTGGACGTACGTTGGCTTGGATACGATGCAAATGCATTTGGGAAGCGAAAGCATATTGGATGATTGCCTTCAGACCCTCGCGCATCAGGCCTTGCCCCTGCAGTTGTCCGTCGATGGCATAGCTGAGCATGGCATTTTGAAAAGGGCCGCGGGCAATGGCCGTCAACCCAATGCTCCCCACCAACACATGAGGTTCCTGGCGCAGGCACATCCACCACCGCATCGCCGTACCTGCCAAGGCATCTGCCTCGGCTTGGACCAGCCGGTCGCGTTGAAAAGATGCCGTCCCAAAATTTTCCGGTTTTGGCGGATCCCACGGTGACAAATGCAGGTCGTTGCGTTGGTAAAACGCGACCACCCTTTCGGCCAAATGCGCCTGCGCCGGAACTAGATCCAAGCGCGGGGTGCTGATAGTGGGGTGGGCGGTAGGCATTCCAATTCATGATACCGCCAGGCGACCTAGCGTATTTCCCGGTCCCCGTGTGCCTGCAGGCGATCGCTACCGTTGGGGGTGACCACCTTGGCTCCGCCGCTAGGCCTGAAGAGCTGGCCATTTCACTACGTTCAAGGCAAAGCGCTCAAAATTTTCCTTGCATCTTTCCCTGTGATTTCGATGGTGTCGCAAATCATTTCAGCTACTTTATTGATTTCGGTTACCGTCGAAGATTCACCAAAAATTTCCATCAACTTATCCATTTGCTTCACATTCGGTAGCGAAATGAATGGGGTTGCGCGGACTGACTGAATTAACTTTTTTTCCGTCTTGTTCAGCTTGTCCAGTTGCTTTTGTTTCAACTTAGGTTTGATCACCAAACCCTTGCATATCGCTGCATGCATCAACGAGTTGTCGATGCTACTGAGGAAGAAAGCTTTCGCCTTACTGTATTGAGCAGCGCGCAGCTTTCGATCCATAGATCGAGCGGCTGCATCTGTTTTTTCAGAAATATCAACAACATTTTCCGAACAATACTCCACCAGTGCGGTCTGAAGTGGCATATGCAGGAACCCTTCAATAAATGCGCCGCCTTCGGTGCAATTGATGAGGGTCATGGGATGCTCTTGCGTAGCCTCATGTCCAGCCAATGCAACGAACTCGCCGTGAAAGGAGTGGTAATTCGGTCGTGTCTGCACCATCCCACCATAGTAGCCGGGCAAGAGGCGCAAGGGCTCTACTGCGTCCTTACTGCTGCTGCCATTGGCGAGAAATATACGCTCCATTTTTTCTGGAACATTTGCAAAAACGAGTGTATTCGTGATTTCGTCAACAATGACGTCACACTCACTATTCGCCGATTGTTTTGAGTATGCTTTTCCAGCCGTCAGCGACAGGTCCAGACCGACCGTGATAACTTGTTTAAATTCCAGATATTTGGCGAGAAAGAAGCAATCAATAGTTACGGAGCCGCCGGTCGGAATTGGTAGCGTATCTCCAAATATGTCGGAAATCCAAGAATCATTTGGACCGTTAGCGTTAAAGGTGACAATATTTTTGAATTGCAGCTTATAAAAATCCGGATGGCAAGATACGCCGACGATGAGGGTGTCGATTTTGCTGGTATCGACGCCATCGAAAAAATAGGCCAAATCCCCTGGATCGGCCACCACCATAAAGTCAGGCACCACGCCAGCAACTTGCAAAGCCCGCGCGCACTGTGCCGCCGCCATAAGGATGGCTTTGCCTTTGAGTGCTTTCAGAAGGTGGATGTTCTTGTCCAGAGAAGGGCCAGGCGATATAAGTATGACGGTCTGGCATCCCCTCAATTGCGCTTTAAGTGCGGCTAAGCTGGTACTCAGCGCCACCGACTGCAGATTTGCTAGGCCTTGCGTCATCCAGGAGTTACCCAACACTTTGCTGGTGTTGTGGTTGATAACCGAGAGCTGGAAAGCATGTTTGATGTCTTTCCACGTTTGGCTCGCATGCTCTGGCGACTGCGGATCTAAAAATGCGAGCCTCAGAGGTATTGGAGCATCCAAGGCCATGAAGTATTCGCGTAAGGCCGATGCGTCGGGCGCGCTGCTTACATTTTTATGGAGCTGCGGATCAATGTGATCGCGATCACCTACTAACAATATGCGCCTTTGGCTGCGTTCATTGAGCTGAGGTACAAACGCAAGTTCCCGCTTTCCGAATAGCACGAACACGTCGCCCTGAAAATGCCAATCTAGCGGTAAGGTGTAGTCAAGGATTGCGTCCCGCCCCTCGGCGCTCAGCGATAGCTCTTCGACCTGTGCAATGCCGTGGTAGCGTTGACTCCAAGATTGAACAAAGATTTTTGCGCTCTGTATTTGGCTAAGGTGCTGCTTGATCTGATCTTTTTGTTGCAGCGGCAAGCGGTCAATGCGCAAGCGCACCTCCTGATCGACTATGCCCCGCTTGGCATTGAGCAAACGCAAAGCGTCCACCGCATGCCTGGTGTTTATCTCATGGCCTTGACTGCCGGCAGCTAAAGCCGCCTGGCTCTGCTGCGCCATTTGGGCTAAAAGCTTCAGGAGGCGGGCCACTGCCGCATCAATTCTCATGCGATCGCCATGTCAGGCGCGCGGCCAAACCGAGATAAACCTTCCAGACAGAAAAATGTTGTATTTTTCATTATGTAAATATTAACTATTTAAATAATATAAATAAAAATAGCCTCATTAAATAGGACTGCTTGCATACTTGTGGGATTGCGTGGCCCGTAGCGAAGTGTCCATTCACATCTTTTTTGTTCACCAAGGGTGGGAATGCTTCGCGGCGCTCTAAATATCGCATTTCTGGGTTCTTCCTTGCATCC
>CANKNK010000102.1 GCA_947483455.1 Comamonadaceae bacterium
GGCAAAGGCCCAGCCGGGCGCGATGCACCGCGCCCTGGACGCGATTCCCGCTTTGGTGATAGCCCACGGCGCGACAGTTTTGCCGCCCACCCCGATGCGCGGGCAGCGCAACCGCGATTGGGTGATGCAGCCTTTCGTGCCCAAAGAGACGCGATGGAAAGTGCCCAATTGGCATTGAAGAAGCTTGCCGCGCAGGCGCATGGCGAGGCACTGACCCAGTTACTGGGCGCATGGGAACGGCGCGATGCGCAAGCCTTGCCCACCTTGCAAGAAATCGGACCACGGCTGCAAGCGGCAGGCCGCAATGCCTGGGCTGCGGCGCTGGCGCAAGGCGCCAGTGCAGAAGCGGGGCAACAAGCACTGCTGCGCTTAGAAATGGCAGCCGAAGTGCCCACGCCCGCCGAGCACATGGACGCGCGGCGTGCGATGCAATTGCAATTACTCACCCGCCGCAATGATCCGTCGCCCCAGCAAACCTGGGCGCAAGATGTGGCCGGTGTGCTGGCGACCGCCTATGCGCCTGATCGGGCTCGGCGATTGCAAGCGACCTTAAAGGCCTTGCTTAAACGCTAAATTGGCGCGCATCTACGCGCTGCAAGTGAGGTTTGCCGCCTTTTCGGTCGGGCGCGTCAAGCGGCCAGGACAGCCGAAGTAGGTCGGCACGCGGTGGTTGGGTTTCAAAATCCCAATCGCTCAGTACCCACCGGGTTTTGCCTGGTGACAAAACATGGCTTGCGGGATGGTGCGTATGTCCATGGACCATGGTGTCGGCTTGTGCGTTTTGCAAAACATCCAAACACGCGGGCGTGTCCAGGTCGTGCCATGTACCGCCCGATTGGCGCGCAGCCGCCTGGTGGGCTTGGCTTTGCGCCCGCATGTGACGCCCCAGCGCCTGGCGTTCCTCTAGGGGCTTGCGCAGAAAATCTTGTTGCCACGCAGGGCTGCGCGACAGCTGGCGAAACAACAGGTAGTCGGAATCGCTAAGGCACAGCGCGTCGCCATGGGTAAGAAGGTAGCGCTGATCGCCAAACTGCAACACGCTAGGGTCTGCCAGCGCACGCGCGCCGCAGGCCTGCATGAGCGCCGGGCCCATTAAAAAGTCGCGGTTACCGCACATGATGAAAACATCCATGCGCTGCGCGGCTTGGCGCAAAAGTGCGGCCACCTGTTGCTCCACGCCATCCTTCTGGCCTAGCGCATCGTCGCCCACCCAGGCTTCAAACAAATCGCCGAGCACCATCAAGGCTTGCGCCGGGCTGTGCTGCAGGTATTGGGCAAAGCCCGCAAGCGTGGGCGAATCAGGTCGGTCTAGGTGTAGATCGGACAGGAAATCGACCGTATGCCAATGGGCAGGAGCGCTGATTTCCATGTTGTGGCGGGCCCGCGTTTTTAGCGCACCACGACTTTGGTGATGACTACATCATCGACGGGAACGTCATCGTGGAAACCTTTGCGGCCGGTATCTACGTCTTGAATTTTGTCCACCAGGTCCGTGCCCTCAATCACTTTGCCAAACACGGTGTAGCCCCATCCTTGGTTGGTTTCGGCGGTGTGGTTGAGAAAGCCGTTATCCGCCACATTGATAAAAAACTGGGCGGTGGCCGAATGCGGCTGGCTGGTACGCGCCATGGCCACGGTGTATTTGGTGTTCTTGAGGCCGTTGTTGGCTTCGTTGTCAATCGGCTTGGCCGTTTTGCGCTGCACCATGCCAGGCTCCATGCCGCCACCTTGCACCATGAAGCCGGGGATGACCCGGTGAAATATGGTGTTGTCGTAGTGTCCGTGTTCGATATACGCCAGAAAATTGGCGACCGACTTGGGCGCTTTTTCGGCATCGAGTTGCAGCGCGATGACGCCGTAGTCGGCGATGTGGAGTTCAACGATAGGGTTTGACATGCTGGGTTCGCTTTATTTAAGAATACGTACAGAGTTGATGGTGATGGGGGTGAGGGGGACGTTTTGCATGCCGGCTTTGTTGCCAGTCGGTAGCGCCCGGATCTTGTCAATGGTTTCCATGCCGCTGCTGACCTTGCCGTACACCGCATAGCCAAAGCCATCGGGTTGCGGGGCATTGAGGCCGGCGTTGTCCACCACATTGATAAAAAATTGCGAGGTGGCAGAGTTGGGGTTGCCGCTGCGGGCCATCGCGATGGTGCCCCTATCATTGCGCAAACCATTGGCCGCTTCCAGCGCAATCGCGCCGCGTGCGGGCTTTTGCACCATGGAGGCGGTAAAGCCGCCGCCTTGGACCATAAAGCCATCGATGACGCGGTGAAATATCGTGCCCTCGTAATGCTTGTCGTTCACATACTGCAAGAAATTTTCAACCGTTTTAGGGGCTTTTTCGGCATTGAGTTCGATCACAAAATCCCCCGCGCTGGTTTGAAACTGCACCGAGGGCGCCGCTTGCGCGTAGGCGGACCAGCCCCATAGACCCGCGACGGCCAGGCCCACAAAAGCGCGGCGCGCTTGCTTTTCTAGTTTGGTAGGCATTAATGCACTCCTTCAAAAAATATTTTCCAATCGTTGCCTAAACGCACCCAGTATTGGCGCTTGTGCATGCCGGTACGCTGACCGGCGGTGACTTCGCCAAAGCTCACCACCATGGTTTCTGCGGAGTCGCTCCATTGAAAGTAAGACAGGTCTTTGAGCTCAAGCTCACGACCTTTGGAGGCTTTCATTTCCGCTTTGAGCAAGGGGGTGAACTGGTCCAAATTTTTGCCGTAATTGGAAAAATCCGGCGTATAAAAGGCCAGGGTTCTTTTTATGTCACCCGAAGACTTGGCCGCACGCCAACTCTCCAGGGCCAGCGCAAAAGCTTTGGCCGGGTCTTCCAGTTGTTTTGGCGATTTCCAGACCAACTGCGAAGCCACGACCACGGGGGTGTTGCGCACCGTAGTGGTTTCAATAAGGGTACGGATATCGGGGTTGGACAGCACCAAACAACCGTCGGTGGAGTGGGGCGCGCGCGCGTACTGGGTGGGCGGTGTGCCGTGCAACCAAATACCGCCGCCTGATTTGCCGCGGCGCACATCCAGCATATTGGGGTAGTTCAGGGTCAGCGCGCCGATGCCATAAAAATCGCTCAGGGTTTTGCGATCGAGTCGGCTGCTGATGAAATACACGCCCAGCGGCGTGCGTTGGTCGCCCTCCTGGGTTTTGGAGACGCCCGCCTTGCCAACCGACCCGTAATAGTCGGCCCGCAATTGCAAGCCCGCGCCCGTGTTTTCAAACAAATACAGGCGCGAGCGCGAAGCATCGATGGCGATAGCGCTGCGCGTTTGCGGCGCCATCTTCAGGAACTGGCTGGGTACCGAGCCCTCGGGCGGACGCTCTTTCACGCTGCCGATGCGCTGCTTGGTTTCTTCCCGCAAGTCCGCTAGCGTGGCAGCGCTGGCGCGGGCGGAATCTGGGGCCATATCGCCTAAGGATTGCAAAGGGCGTGTGCGTGCTGCCAGCAAATCGCCATAGACCAGTTGCGCGAGCTGGAAATTAGGATGGTCCTGCACCAGTTTCTCTACTTTTTCCAATGCCTCTTTACTTTGGCCCCGCGCCATCAGGGCAAACACTTCCAATAGCCTTTGTTCGGAAAAGCCGTCAGCGCGTGACAGGCCTGGCGTCGGTGTGGCAGCAAGCGCCAGGCCCGCAGGTACTGCAGGCGCTGCGAAGCAGATCAGGCCCAGTAGCAGGTACGCAAGCAGTTGCAAGACCCGGGGCCGCGCGGGTCCGATCTTGCGTAAGGGCGAAGCGCTGCGATGCGCAATATCACCCACCGACCGCCTCACGGACGATTTTCCAGGAGTCGCCCTGGCGCACCATTTCCAGCGTTTTGCGGCTGGAAATGGCTATACCGTTGGCGCGGTAGTCCTGGCGGAATTTGACCAGGGCGGTATTGCCACGCACCAGTGTCTGCACGTCGGTGAGCTTGACGGAAATACTGGCCTTGCCCTCGATGCGCGTACGCCTCTCCTCTTCCCACTGGCTGCGGCTTTGTTTACCTGCCGGGTCGAAGTCTCTGGCGTAGGCTGCGAAATAGGACTTGAGATCTTTAGCGCCCCAGGCGCTGACCCACGCTTGTCCCGCTTGCTCGACTTCACGGTTGGCAGTGGTATCGACCAATGGCGCGGGTTTTTGCGCGGCGGGCGGCGCCTCGTCTGCGGGCTTACGTGCTGCGGGTACCGCTTCGCGCGTCGGTTTGTTGTTCTGGTCGGCTAAGGGCGAGGCTTTGGGTGCGACTTCGGGTCTGGCAGGCGCCACGGCCACTTGGGCGGGCGCGGCAGGTACTGCGGCAGCAGGGGCTTGGGCCGGCTGCAATTTAGGCAGCGCGGCCAATTGGGCGGCACTTAGCTTGGTGGGGTTCAGGGTAACGATTTGGCGCACCAGCGCCAGTTTGGGCGCCACGGCCGCATTGCTAAGGTCAATTTGCAAGGCCTTGTTATAGGCCGCGCTGGAAAGTCGTCCGTAAACGTCCGCCAGATTTTCATGGGCGGTGGAGTAACTGGGATTGGTGCGCAGCGCCATTTCAAATGCGGTACGGGCTTTGTCTAATTGGTTTTGATCCGCATAAATCACGCCCAGGTTGTTATAGGGCTCGGGCAATTCCGGAAAATCTTCGGTCATGCGCACAAAGGTCATCAGGGCATCGGTAGGTTTGCCCGCATCACGCTGCACCAAGCCTTTGAGCAAGCGCATCTGCGCGTCTTTGGGGCGCGAGCTGAGGTAGACATCTGCTTTGGCAAGTGCTTCGATGAACTTGCCTTCGCGGCTGAGCTGGGCCACTTCGCTGAAGTCATCGGCCCATGCGCTGTTGGCCATAAGGCCTGTCAATAACAGCGACAACAGGCATACAGCAAAGCGCGGACTTTTTCGCATGGTGGGGGCGTACCAATTTCTTGACGATGACAGGGCAACGAAAGTGCCGCCTTTATACTGCGCGAGATTGTAGCGGAGGGCTTCTTTATATCGGAGCCACCCCTCGGGCCTGCAACAGACCTTGACCCAGGTGTTTGTTCCGCCCCAAAATGCCACGAGACTAATTTATTTCCCATGGGCTTGCGACTTCATAACACCTTATCTGGGCAACTGGAGGATTTCACACCATTACAGCCCGGCCACGTGCGCATGTACGTCTGCGGCATGACGGTGTATGACGATTGTCACCTGGGCCATGCGCGTTCCATGCTGGCGTTCGACGTGGTGCAGCGCTGGCTTAAGGCCAGCGGCTACCAGCTTCTCTATGTGCGCAATGTCACCGATATCGACGACAAAATTATCCGCCGCGCGCTGGACAACGGTGAAACCATCCGGTCCCTCACCGATCGCATGGTGCAAAACTTGCATCGAGATGCCGATGCATTGGGCGTTGAGCGGCCCACGCACGAGCCGCGCGCCACCGACTTTGTGCCACAAATGCTCGGCTTAATCCAAACACTGGAAACCAAGGGCTATGCCTATCGGGCCAGCAAC
The DNA here is from genome assembly GCA_947483455.1 of Comamonadaceae bacterium. Taxonomy (GTDB): domain Bacteria; phylum Pseudomonadota; class Gammaproteobacteria; order Burkholderiales; family Burkholderiaceae_C; genus Allorhodoferax. Next base: position 5,467 of record CANKNK010000102.1, read on the forward strand.
CAAGATGTGAACTTTGCCGTACGCAAGTTTGAGGGCTACGGCAAGTTGTCGGGTAAGTCCATCGACCAATTGCGTGCCGGCGAGCGTGTTGCCGTGGATGAAGGTAAGCGCGACCCGCTGGACTTTGTGCTCTGGAAAGCGGCCAAGGCATCCGAGCCCCAAGAGGCTAAGTGGGACAGCGTGTATGGGCCCGGTCGCCCCGGCTGGCATATAGAGTGCTCGGCCATGGCTTGCCAGCTACTGGGTGAATCGATCGACATTCACGGCGGTGGGGCCGATCTTCCCTTTCCGCACCACGAAAACGAAATCGCCCAAAGCGAGGCGGCCAGTGGCAAACCTTTGGCGCGCTATTGGATGCACAACGGTTTTGTGACGCGAGATAACGAAAAAATGTCCAAAAGTTTGGGCAATTTTTTCACCATCCAAGAGATATTGGCCCGTTTTGACGCCGAGACCACCCGGTTTTTTGTGGTGCGCTCCCACTACCGCAGCGCGCTCAACTACAGCGACGCGCATATTGAAGACGCGCGCATTGCGCTCAAACGCCTGTACACCTGTTTGCAAGCGGTACCCCCCCAAGCCCATGCGATGCAGATCGATTGGACTGCGCCTTACGCGGATCGTTTCAAAGCGGCGATGGACCAGGACTTTGGCACGCCCGAGGCGGTGGCCGTGTTGTTTGACCTGGCTTCGGAAGTCAATCGCACCCATTCGCCGCAACTGTCTTCCTTGCTGCGCGCATTGGGTGGCGTGCTTGGACTCTTGCAGTCGCCGCCAGAGGTGTTTTTGCGCGCGGGCAGCGCGGTGGATGCAAGCCACATCGAGACACTGATCACCGAGCGACAATTGGCCAAAGTTGGTCGAGACTTTGCCCGTGCCGACGCCATCCGCGCCGAACTGTTGGCGCAAGGCATTGTGCTCAAAGACTCAGCCCAGGGCACCACCTGGGAAGCCGCAGCGGTATGAGTACCTCCGCCCAACCCGCTTTGCAATTGCTGCGCCCCGACTTCTGGGACGACGCA
>CANKNK010000103.1 GCA_947483455.1 Comamonadaceae bacterium
CACATTGGTGTCAAGCACGAATAACTTCGCCAGACCGGTGCGGCGGATTTTTCTCTCTCCACGTCCGCTGGCTTTGGCGCCCGCACCGCTGGGTACCGGGGGCGCCTCGGCCGGCTTCGTGCGGAGATCGGCCTGGGGCGCACGCGCTTGTGGATAGCTGCTTGCGGGCAGTGCAGCCGTGATGGGGATTACTTGGGCTCGCATGGTGGGACTGGCTTGCTGCTCAAGTCGCGTGATCCGCGCAGGAGCTTTTGCCTCTGATTCACGTGCCGCGGCTGGGCGTTTGGTGCTGGTCGCCTTTCCCTGCGGGATGGACTTGGAGTAAGCGGATGGGGAGAGTTTGTCAGCGGGCTTGGTCGGCGCGGGTGGCAATGGCATGTCGTAGAACTCGGGAAATAAATATCAGGTGGCAATTAGCGCGGGACACAAAAAAGGCCACCTGGGTATGAGGCGGCCTCTTTTGGGGAAGGTATCTTTCGCTGGCATTGAGCCATTATGCATGAGGCCTATGGCAAGAAAATGATGACAAGGAACGCGAGGATAAATCCTTCAAGCCTTGGCTTTGAGCGATTTAACCGCTTGCAATACCTCTTCCACATGCCCCGGTACTTTCAGGCCACGCCATTCTTCCTTGACCAAGCCATCAGGGCCGATCAGGAAGGTACTGCGTTCGATGCCCTTGACCTTCTTGCCGTACATGATCTTGTTTTTGACCACGCCAAACATATGGCACATTTTTTCTTCGGTGTCGGCGATCAGTTCAAAAGGCAACTCCAGGCGCGCTTTGAATTCATCATGCGACTTCATGTTGTCGCGCGATACGCCAAATACCTGGCTACCAGCCTTCACAAAATCAGCATAATGGTCGCGGAACTGCATAGCTTCGGTGGTGCAGCCGGGCGTGTTGTCCTTGGGGTAAAAATAAAGCACCAGGGTCTTGCCCACGTGCGAGTTGTTGGTTACCCGCACGCCGCCAGTGGCGTTGGCTTCAAATTCGGGTAGGGGTTTGTTGACAACGATCGCCATAGGGTATTGAGTCTCGCGTGCAGAATGTGTCAGGCAAGCCGTCGCGCTGTCGAATGAACTTGTTGCGCTGCGGCGTCAACCCGCTATTTTACGCTGAAAAAATGCGAGACTTTGCGGGGCCTGCCACGCCGCTTGCGCTACACCAGTAATGCAGCGACGACTTTACGGCCTTCGGCCGCCAGAAAATTGAAGGTCCGACAAGCCGCAGGGGTATCCATGGTTTCCACCCCGATGCGGCGCGCATAGAGCGCGTTGAGCCATTGTGCTTGTGGGAACCGCAGCCGCTCACCGCTGCCAAAAAGCACCAGTTCCGCCCCCCAGTCCGCAAGGCAGTCAAACTGCGCAGCGCCCATTTGTTCAAAAGTTTCGCAGCCCCAGGCTTGTCGGTGGCCCATGCTGCTAAGAAGCATGCTGTGCAACACTTTTTCCCCGTTGATGGCGATCCAGCCCGGGCCGTATCCGGTAAGACTGGGACCTTGGGCCTGATCAGCTTGCAGTTTCATAGTGGATAAATAGCAGCCCAAAGGCCGACCTGTGAAGCGAAAAAGAACTGAACTGTGGTCAAATTATAGGTTTCGTCCTTAGTGCGCCTGCATCGGAGTGCCATTGAAAACCATACAAAAATCCGCCAAGCTTGCCAACGTCTGCTACGACATCCGCGGCCCTATCATGGACCGCGCACGCCAGATGGAGGAAGACGGGCAAAAAATCATCAAGCTCAATATCGGAAATCTGGCGGTGTTTGGCTTTGATGCGCCGGAAGAAATCCAACAGGACATGATCCGCAATTTGCCCAACTCGTCTGGCTATTCCGACAGCAAAGGTATTTTCGCGGCGCGCAAAGCGGTCATGCATGAAACCCAAAAGCAGGGGATCAAGGGCGTGGCGCTGGACGATATTTATTTGGGCAACGGCGCCAGCGAACTGATTGTGATGGCCACCAATGGCTTACTCGACGACGGCGATGAGCTGCTATTGCCCGCGCCGGATTACCCATTGTGGACCGCTGCCGCCAGCCTTTCCGGCGGCACACCGGTTCATTACCGCTGCGATGAGGCCAAGGGTTGGATGCCCGATGTAGCCGATATCCGCGCCAAGATCACGCCGCGCACCAAAGGCATTGTGGTCATCAACCCCAATAACCCGACTGGCGCGCTGTATTCAGACGCTTTGTTGCTTGAGATTGTGGCGATTGCACGCGAATTTGGCTTAGTGGTGTTTGCCGACGAGGTGTATGACAAAGTTTTGTACGACGGTGTGCGACACACCGCAATTGCGTCGCTCAGCCAGGATGTGCTGACGCTGACCTTTAATTCACTGTCTAAAAGTTACCGCTCCTGTGGCTACCGGGCCGGTTGGTTGGCTTTGTCTGGCGAAAAGCGCCATGCCAAGGACTATATAGAGGGTCTGAATATGCTCTCGAATATGCGTTTGTGCGCCAATGTCCCGGGCCAATACGCGATTCAGACTGCGCTGGGTGGGTACCAAAGTATCGACGACCTGGTATGCGAAGGCGGGCGTCTACGCCGCCAACGCGATTTGGCCTATGAACTGATTACTGCAATTCCGGGTGTCAGTTGCGTCAAGCCGCGCGCCGCGTTGTATATGTTTCCGCGCCTGGACCCCAAGATGTACCCCATCGTAGACGACCAACAATTTTTCCTCGATGTGTTGCAAGAGACGCGGGTGATGCTGGTCCAGGGTACAGGCTTTAACTGGGAAGCGCCAGACCACTTTCGGATTGTGTTTTTACCCCATGAGGATGATTTGCGCGAAGCGATAGGGCGTTTGGCGCGGTTTTTGGAGCGGTACCGCTTGGCGCATGCAACCGCCTGAATTTAATCCAGGTAGAGTCTAGTTTTGATAGTGTGATTTTTTTAAGAGCGATATGAAACCTATACAAGTAGGACTTTTGGGCATCGGTGTGGTGGGCACCGGGACGTTTAATGTTCTCAAGCGTAACCAGCCTGAGATTCAGCGACGCGCTGGACGCGGAATTGAAATCACAATGGTGGCCGATCTAGACACTGAGCGCGCGAGGTCCATCGTGGGCGCCGGGGTGGCTGTCGTGAATGATGCCCATGCAGTGCTTGCAAATCCTGATATTGACATCGTCATAGAGCTTATCGGTGGTTATGGGATTGCCAAGACCTTGGTCATGGATGCCATTGCGGCTGGCAAACATGTGGTGACCGCAAATAAGGCATTACTGGCTGTTCACGGCACTGAGATTTTTGCAGCTGCTTCAGCCAAGGGGGTGATTGTTGCCTTTGAAGCAGCCGTCGCCGGTGGTATCCCGATTATCAAAGCACTGCGTGAGGGCCTGACTGCTAATCGCATTGAGTGGATTGCAGGCATCATTAATGGGACGACCAATTTTATTCTTTCCGAAATGCGCAGCAAAGGTCTTGACTTTGCTGATGTCCTGAAAGAGGCGCAGCGCTTAGGCTACGCCGAAGCCGACCCGACTTTTGATATTGAGGGGGTGGATGCTGGCCATAAAGTGACCATCATGTCGGCGATTGCCTATGGCATCCCGGTGCAGTTCGAAAAAGCCTATGTCGAAGGCATTACTAAACTCGCCGCGCAAGATATCCGCTATGCTGAACAGCTTGGTTACCGAATCAAATTGCTGGGAATTGCAAAGCGTCGCTCGGAAGGAATTGAATTACGCGTTCACCCCAGCTTGGTGCCCTCTAAACGCCTCATCGCCAACGTAGAGGGCGCTATGAACGCCGTAGTAGTTCAAGGTGATGCGGTGGGTACCACGCTCTACTACGGCAAGGGTGCGGGTTCCGAACCAACGGCCAGTGCAGTCATCGCCGACCTCGTGGATGTGACGCGCCTGCATACAGCCGACCCGGCGCAGCGCGTCCCCCATCTGGCTTTCCAACCCGATGCGATGAGTGACTTACCGATATTGTCTATGAGCCAGGTCGTCACCAGTTACTACCTTCGTTTGCGCGTGGCCGATCAGGCGGGTGTATTGGCCAAGGTGACGGGCATATTGGCCGAGGCTGACATCAGTATCGATGCCGTGCTGCAGCGCGAAGCCGACGAGGTAGACGGGGACAGCGCGAGCCAAACCGATTTGATTATCTTGACGCACGACTGCCAGGAAGCCCGCATGGATGCCGCACTGGCACGCATGCAGGCATTGCCTACGGTGTTGCAAAACATCGTACGTATCCGCAAAGAAGAGTTGGCTTGATGCAATATATATCTACCCGCGCTGCGCAGGGCAAGGCAGCGCCCAAGCGCTTTTGCGAAATTTTGCTCGAAGGCTTGGCGCCAGATGGCGGTTTGTACCTGCCTTCGCACTACCCGCAGGTGGGTAGCAGCGAACTAACGCGCTGGCGTAGTTTGCCGTATGCGGACCTCGCATTTGAAATTTTGTCTTTGTACGTGGATGACATCCCCCCTGATGATTTGCGCGCCCTGTGCCGCAAAACATATACCGCCGAAGTATTCGGTACCGATGCCATAGTGCCGCTCAAGCGTCTTGAAGAGGGCCTGTACCTGGAGGCCTTGTCCAACGGTCCGACGCTAGCGTTCAAAGATATGGCCATGCAGTTACTGGGCAATTTGTTTGAATACGAATTGGCACGGCGTGGCGAAGAGTTGAATATTTTCGGCGCCACCAGCGGTGATACCGGTAGTGCCGCTGAGTATGCGATGCGAGGTAAAAAAGGGGTGCGCGTGTTTATGACCAGCCCAGATGGACGCATGAGCCCGTTTCAGCAGGCGCAGATGTTCAGCCTGCTCGATGACAACATCCACAACCTAGCCATTCGGGGTGTGTTTGACGATTGCCAGGACCTGGTCAAAGCGGTCTCTAACGACCTGAGCTTCAAACAACGCTACAAAATCGGTACGGTCAATTCGATTAACTGGGCGCGGCTCATGGCCCAAGTGGTGTACTACTTTGCTGGTTATTTTCAGGCTACATCCAGCAACAAGGAGCGCGTGTCTTTTTGTGTGCCAAGCGGGAACTTCGGCAATGTATGCGCCGGCCATGTAGCGCGCATGATGGGTTTGCCCATCGAGAAACTGGTGGTTGCCACCAACGAAAACGACGTGCTCGATGAGTTTTTCCGCACGGGGGTGTACCGGGTGCGGGGCAGCGCGGATACGCATGAAACGTCCAGCCCCTCCATGGATATTTCCAAGGCGAGTAACTTTGAGCGCTTTGTGTTTGATTTGCTAGGGCGAGACAGCGAACGTGTCGCGGGCTTGTTTGGTGCCGGTTTGGCACGCGACGGTGCATTCGATTTAGGCACCGACCCCAAGTTTCCCCAGGCGGCACAGGCGTATGGTTTTGTCAGCGGCAAAAGCACCCATGCTGACCGCATCGCGACTATTCGCGACACCTGGCAGCGCTTTGGCGTGGTGATCGATACCCATACGGCCGACGGACTGAAGGTAGCGCAACAACACCGCCAGTCGGGCACACCCATGGTGGTGCTGGAAACCGCCTTGCCGATCAAGTTCGCCTCCACCATAGTGGAGGCTCTTGGCCGCGAACCCGAGCGTCCGCCTAAGTTTGCGGGTATCGAAGACTTGCCCAAGCGTGTGCAGGTGATGGATGCAGATGTGCAGGCCATCAAAGCCTATATCGCTGCGGCTTGCGCCTGAACTATCCGCATGTCCGCGACGCCCCGTAGCCCGCTGATACCGCTTTCAACAGCGCTGGCGCAATTACTTGCGGTATTGGACGAACGGCGGGTAGCCACTGAAACGCTTAGCACTCTGCAGGCCGATGGGCGTGTGCTAGCGCAGGATGTGGTGTCCAAGCTGGAAGTGCCGCCGCAAGACAACAGCTCCATGGACGGTTACGCCTTGCGCTGCGCAGATATTGCGCCTGGGCGTGCATTGCCAGTGTCCCAACGCATACCGGCCGGCAGTCAGGGTACTCCACTGCAAGCGGGCACGGTAGCCCGCATCTTTACCGGCGCTCCGATTCCGCCGGGTGCAGATGCCGTGGTCATGCAGGAGGATTGCTTGGAAGTGAATGGCACCGACCCTTCGGCGCCAGCCATACAGGTGCAGACCCAAGCCCAAGTCGGCCAATGGATACGCCGCCGTGGCGAGGACGTGATGCACGGGGCTACGGTTTTGCACTCGGGTTTGCGCTTGGGTCCGGCCGCTCTTGGTATGGCTGCCAGCGTGGGTTTGGCCGATTTACAAGTTGCCTGCAAGCCACGCGTCGCTTTGTTTTCAACCGGTGACGAATTAGTGATGCCGGGCACTATGGCACCGCAGGACATGCCAGCGGGCTCCATCTACAACTCCAACCGATTTTTTCTGGCGGCGTTGCTGCGCCGTATGGGCTGCGAGCTTACGGATATGGGTATCGTCCCGGACCGGTTGGATGCCACCGTACAGGCATTGCGTGATGCGGCGCAA
>CANKNK010000104.1 GCA_947483455.1 Comamonadaceae bacterium
CTGGGCCTGGAGGTGCTCGAAAGCGCGCGCAGCCACCACCTGCTGCGTGGCAATGGCTACGAAGTCGTGGTGCATGCCATCCCGGCCAAGATTGCGCGCGAGATACCCATCGCAAAGCCGCCCGTACTGCGGGAGGACAGCGCGATGAAACCCAGCTTTGTGGTGCCGGATTTGCAGGCGCTGCGGTTGGCGGTGGTAGCGACCGGTGGATGGCTCAAGCCAGACGACATGGCCTGGACGATTCGTGGCCACAAAGTGCTCGATGGCTGCGACCCGGAAGGCAATATTTTGCAATTCAAGCAAAAGCTTTGAGCCCTGCAGCGCAAGCCAGAAGATAACTGCGAATGGGTATACCGGTATCCTAGCGCGTGAGGCCCTCGGGCGCGCTTATTTCACTTCCGCAATCGCTTTCTTCAGATCCCGGTATTCCTCGCACGAAAAAGGGCAAATTTTGTCCAGGCTGGCAAGGTGCTCTTTCGCTTTGTCTAGCTGACCCATTTGGATGTAGGCGATGCCGATGTACTCGTGTGCGCCCCGATGCTTGGGGTCTAAGGTGAGCGCTTGTTTATAGGCAAGGAGCGACTCGTCATATTTTTTCTGATTACGCAAGCTGTAGCCCAGCAAGTTAAAACCATCGGCGCTGCGCGGGTTGCTGGCTGTGTAGGGCTCCAACACGGCTTGGGCCGCAGCCCAGTCTTTGCGCGCGATCGCGGTTTTGGCTTTTTCCAATTCCGTATCTTTTGGAGTCGGTGGACTGGTGTCTGCGGCAAAGGCAAGGGTGCAGACAAACAGGCTGGCGGCAAGTAGCAGGCGAAGGATAGGCATAGCGGTAATTCCGGTTGTGAAGGCTAGGACGCTAAAGCACTGTATCGGGTTTGATGAACACCCGCACCACGCAACTAAATAGACCTGCGCTAGGCCTAGGAATTTGCCGCGTACCCACGCCCCGGGCAGTCGCTAGTCCTGCGGCGCCACGGCTTTGCTATAGGTGAAGTACAGCTCGTCGCGGACCCAACCTAAAGCTTCATAGGCCGCTTGTGCTGGAAGATTGGTTTTGGCAGTGCTCAGATCCATGCGGCACATACCGTTTGCACGGGCGTTTTGTTCGGCGGCCAATAACAACAGATTGCCAATGCCCGCGCCCCTGGCCACTGGCGCAACATAGAGGTCATACAAAGCGTAAATCGGCTTAGCCTCCAGCGAGCAAAACGTGGGATAGAGCTGGCAAAAGCCAAGCGCTTCTCCCTTTGCGTCTTGCGCCAGCAATATCAGCGACTCTGTATTTTCGATACGCTCTGCGATATAGCTGCTTGCCAGCGCAAGGTCCGACGGGTACTGGTAAAACTGCCGGTAAGCGTCAAACAATTGCGCAAGCGCTGCCACTTCGGCCTTGGTAGCTATAGAAATTTTCACTGCATTCATAATCGTCTTTCGATGCACATGCGCCCACTGGTTTTCAGTTGCGCCCGCAAATGAAGCTAGCCCTCAGGGACTCGGGATACGCGCGTATTCCAATACCTGGCCTTGGGCGCCGACACGCGCAAGCACCATATCACCAGAGCCTATGTTCTCACCCACGTACTGCAAGATATTGACATGGTGGGTTACCAATATCAATGGCCTGCGCTTGGGTTGCGACACCAGCTTCGCCAAGCTACTCTGCAAGGCTTGGTTTTGTGCTTCGGCACGATCGGGTGTGTCGAAAAAAGAAGCCAGGCTTGGCTCTATGGTGATGGGGCCGTAGCCCAGCCGCTCGGCGGTTTGCTGGCAGCGGCACCACACACTGCTGAGCACCGTCGCGTGGTGGATGCCTTGTTTACGCAGCCACTGCCCGGCACGCTCAGCCTGGGCTTGGCCCTGGGTATCGAGAATACGCTGCGTCTCGCAACGATCTAAGGAATACCCTGGTGGATCGCCCACGCCTGGCGCATAGGCATGGCGCATGAGCAAGACATAGTCCGAAGAATGAAGCTTCTCGGCCAGGCTGTTGGCAGATGCACCCGCATGGAACACCATGAGCAAGGCGGCGACACACCAAACAGCCCATCGCATCGTCAAACCTCGGTCGAACATGGTGGCGCACGCAGCAAGTCTTTGGGCAGCTTGAATATGCATGTTTTCAATACCATTTTGCGGGTTGCGCCAGCCGCTTACGCCACCCGCAACACCACGCGTTTAGGCGCGCCCCGTGCCATCGCCAGTTCATCCACTGCAGCGCCCAGGGCTTTGATGCCGGGCGCAATTTGTTCGGCAGCGATGGACGACAGGCGCAAGCGAAAATACGGGCAAGGATAGGGCGGGTGCATAAAAAACACATCACCCGCTTCGATAAGCACCCCATGCTTACGCGCGATCAAAGCCAATTCAGACGAGTCCACCCAGGCCGGGGCGCGCACCCATACCGATGCGCCGCCCGAGGGCAGCGTGAACTGAAAATCCGGCAAATACTGTTGCAGCGCGCGTGCCACCATCGCCATCCGCTCTTGCATGGCCTGGTTGACGCGGCGGGCATGGGCATCGTGGTGGCCCAGGGATAAAAACAGCGCAAACGTGTGCTGTAAAAAAGCACTGGGGTGACGCACCATGGCGTGGCGCAGTCCGCGCAGTTCGGCAATCAAGGCGCGCGGCGCCACGATATAGCCCAAGCGCAAAGAGGGCGACAGGCTTTTGGACACTGAGCCCACGTAAATCACACGGCCCACTTTGTCCAGGCTTTTGAGGGCGGGCATGGGCTCGCCTTCATACAAATTTTCAGCCTCGTAATCGTCCTCGATCACCACAAAATCTTTGTCCTGCGCTTTTTGTAAAAGCAGGCGCCGCCGCTCCATGCTGAGCGTGCCGGTGGTGGGGCTTTGGTGCGAGGGCGTGACGAACACATAGTCCAGCGGCGGCAGGCGGTCCACCTTCAGGCCTTGCGCATCGACAGGCAGCGGCAGGCATTGTGGATGGCGCGGTGCAAAGCTATTGCGTGCATGCGGGTGGCCGGGCTCTTCTAAACCGACGCGCTGGTTTTCATCGAACAAGGCCTCGGCCAGCAGGTAGTAGGCATGTTGCGCTCCCACCGTGATCAGGATTTCTTCCGGCAGCGCAAATACGCCCCGCTTGGGCAATAAGCGCAAGCGGATTTGCTCGACCAATTCGGGCACATCGCTCAGTTCAAAGTCGGGCGTCCAATGCGGTAAATGCGCGCGCGCCAGGCTATGGACACAGCACTCACGAAAAGCCTCGGAAGGAAACAGCTGCGGGTCGTAAGTGCCGTACACAAAAGGATAGGCATAGCGGCGCCACTGGTCGGGCTTGGCCAGGGTCCGCTGGTCCGACAAAGAGCGCAGTACGCGGCTGCTCCAATCGGGCTGTGCGGCACTGGCCTGTGCCTCGGCATGGGTCTGCGCAGCGTCAGCGCCGCGCCCTGTGCCCAGGGCCAGCGGCTTGCTGGCCGCAGCCTGCGCGTTGTCGGTCACCAATACGCCGCTGCGCGGGCGCGATTCGATGAAACCATCGTCCATTAAATGCGCATAGGCCGCGGTAACCGTATTGCGGCTCAGGCCCAGCACCTGGGCCAGTTCGCGCGAAGACGGCAGCAAAGCGCCAGCGGGCAAACGGCCATCCAAAATCGCCTGCACCACCGACAAACGCAAACGCTGCTGCAAGGGCAGCGCCGGCTTATCGGGCAGCGCAAACAGGCTTTCCCACTGGGCGTCTTTGGTGCGGTGGCGCTGGGTCATGGTGCCAGCCAGTATAAAGAAGGGGCCAGTGGGAGCCAGCGCGTCCTTAGCTCCTCCAGCGCTGCCCTTAAGCGCTGCGCTTCCTAGGTGCAAAAGCAGGTTCATCTGCATGCCGCCTGCAAAACAATACGGTGCCAGCGTCTGGCTGGCTTGCCCGATAAGCGCATCTGGCTCTAGCGCCAGGCGGGTAGGAACTCTATCCTTGCGCCATCTTGACCTTGCTGTATTTGGAGAATGCCTGTGAGCCACCCCCCCGTTAGCACCAGCACCCTGGAAGCCTTTAGCGAAGCTTGGAACCGCCATGACCTCGATGGCCTGATGGGCTTTATGAGCGAGGATTGCGTGTTCATGACCGCTGGTGGCCCCGATGCCTGCGGCGCCCGCCATGTAGGGCCCGAAGCCGTGCGCAAAGCTTTTGCGCTGGCCTGGGCTACGCTGCCGGATGCGCAGTGGCGCAATGGGGTGCATTTTGTGCAGGGCGACTTTGGTGTGTCGCAATGGACCTATACCGGCACCGCCGCCGACGGTAGCCGCGTCGAGACCGATGGTGTGGACATCTTCACTTTCAAAAACGGCAAGATCGCCGTGAAAAACGCTTTCCGTAAAGCCCGCCCCAACTTGCCCCCCGCCGCCTGACCTACCGAGCACCCCGCCATGAGCACCGCGCAGCATTTCCAAGGCCTCACGGCCATGCCCCCCAGTCGCCCCACAGATACCCGTTACGACCCGCAGTACGACCCGCTGGTCATGCCCACGCCGGGCGCAGGGCGTGACTACGCGCCCACCTACTGGGTGGCCAGCGCCGGTACGCCGCCGCCGGACGACGGCCCGGTGCTGCGCGATATGGAGGTAGATGTAGTGGTCATCGGTGGTGGCTCCACCGGCATGTCTGCCGCGCTGTATTTGGCGCAAGACCACGGCATCGGCGCAGTGGTGTTGGAAGCCAACCAAACCGCCTGGGGCTGCTCCAGCCGCAGCGGCGGCCAGGGCCAGAACGCCAGCGGGCGCCTCACGCGCTCGCAATGGATTGCGCGCTGGGGCTTGGATACGGCCAAAAAGCTGGACACCGAAATCCGCACCGGCTTTGAGAACTTTCGCACGCTGACGCAAGAGATCGATTGCAATGCCTTTGATGGCGGGCATTTGTACGTGGCGCACCGCGCGTCCAAAGTGGCGTATTTGCAAGAGCAAACACGGGTGCGCCGCGATATCTTTGGCTACGGTACGCGCATGATGAGCGCGCAAGAGCTGCGCGAAAACTACTGCGACGAGCGCGATGCGCACGCCGCGATGTGGGAGCCCGAAGGCGTGGGCGTACACCCCTTGAAATTTACCTTTGGCCTGATGCAAAAAGCCCGCGCACTGGGCGCCAAAGTGCATACCGCCAGCCCGGTACAAGGCTGGCAAACCATCAACGGCGTACACCATTTGCAAACCCCTGGCGGCGTGGTGCGGGCCAAGCGTGTGGTGGTGTGTACCGGCGGCTATACCGGCCAGCGCATGACACCGATTTTGAAAAACAAGTTGTTGCCGATTTTGTCCAACTCGGTGGTCACGCGGCCTTTGACGGATGCGGAACTCAAAGCCACGAATTTCAAGTCGCAAACTTTTTTAACCGATACGCGCACCCTGCGCTTTTACTACCGCCTGTTGCCCGACAACCGTTTGCAACTAGGCAGTCGCAGCGCCATTAGCGGCGCCGATGCCGAGCGCCCCGTGCATCTGAAGCTGCTGACGGACGCTATTGCCCGCAAATTCCCACCCTTGGCGGGCATCCCAATCGACTACTCCTGGTGGGGTTGGGTGGACGTGAGCCACGACATGATGCCGCGCCTGACCCGCCCAGACCCGACACAAACCGTGTGGCATGCATTGGGCTATGGCGGCAACGGCGTGTCTTTTTCGACCTGGGCGGGCAAGCGCATTGCCCAGCGCGTGGCCGGCAAAGACCAGGGGCAGGAGGTGTTCCAACTTCCGATATACAGTTCGCCCCTGGAATATCCGAATTTCTTCAAGTTGTTCCGCTCCGAAGCCTTGGCGCCGTTTCGGCGTTTGGGCCAGCACTTTCTGTACAAGTGGTACTGGATGCAAGACGAGCTTTAAATTATGGGTCACACGGTCACAATTCTCGATGGCGGCATGGGCCGTGAACTCAAACGCATAGGCGCACCTTTTCAACAACCCGAATGGTCTGCGCTGGCGCTGATGCAAGGGCCGCAGTTTGTACGCCAAGCGCACGATGCTTTTGCACAGAGCGGCGCGCAGGTACTGACGACCAATAGCTACGCGGTCGTACCTTTTCATATCGGCCAAGAGCGCTTTGACGCGCAAGGCGTGGCCCTGGCCCGCTTGTCCTCCGAACTGGCTCGCGCCAGTGCCGATGCGGCTGGGCACCAAGTGCTGGTAGCCGGTTCGCTGCCGCCAGCGCTGGGGTCTTACCGCCCTGATTTGTTTGTCCATGCGCAGTCGGTTGCGATACACCGCAAACTGATTGAAGGCATGGACGCGCTGGTCGATGTGTGGTTGGCCGAAACGCAAAGCTCTATTGCCGAAATCCGCGCCGCGCATGAAGCGCTGGGCACCAACACCAAACCCTTGTGGATTTCTTTCACACTCGACGATGAGCCCGAAGGCGATGCCGTTACGCTGCGCTCGGGTGAGTCCGTCGATGCTGCCGTCCGCGAAGCGCTGGCCTTGGGTGCCAAAG
>CANKNK010000105.1 GCA_947483455.1 Comamonadaceae bacterium
AAATCGCTGGCAGAAATAGCCGACGCATTGCAGGGGTATGACCCCAATGCATTACCAGCACAGTCCGTCAACGCATTTTTAGCGAGCATGGTCCCTGCACCCACGCAAAGCGAAGAGTTGCCCCTGATGCAAGCATTGGGGCGGGTGTTGGCCCGGGACATCATCAGCCCGATAGACGTGCCGCCCCACGACAACTCCGCCATGGACGGGTACGCTTTCGATGGCAGTGCATTGGCGGCAAACCGGCCTTTGCAATTGCAGGTGGCAGGTAGTGCGCTAGCGGGCGCGCCATTTTCTGGACGCATTGGCGCGGGTCAATGCCTGCGGATCATGACGGGGGCCATTTTGCCGCCCGGGCTGGACACCGTGCTGCCCCAAGAACTGGCCAAGGTGCACGGGCCATACATAGAGGTAGCCCAGGGTAGTTTGCAAGCGGGTGACAACCGGCGTCTTCGTGGCGAGGATGTGAAGCTTGGCGACATTGCGCTAAGCAAAGGCTCCGTCTTCAGCCCTGCCGCCATGGGACTGATGGCAAGCCTGGGCTTACCCACGGCACCCGTTTTTCGCAAACTGCGCGTGGCTTATTTCTCCACAGGAGATGAAATTTTGAGCCTGGGCGATAGCCCCCGCGAAGGCGCCGTGTTTGACAGCAACCGCTATACCGTATGGGGCATGTTGCAGCGCATGGGCATTGAATGCATAGACCTGGGCGTGGTGCGCGACGAACCGCATTTGCTGGAAAGCGCGTTTCGCAAGGCAGCAGCGCAAGCGGACGCAATTGTGACCAGTGGAGGCGTGAGCGTAGGTGAGGCCGATCACACCAAAGCCATGATGCGGCAACTTGCGCACAGCGAGACACCAGGCGAAGGCGGCGTGGCCTTTTGGCGTATCGCCATGCGGCCGGGTCGCCCGATGGCGGTAGGCCGCATAGGCCGTGTGCCCTTGTTCGGCCTGCCCGGCAATCCAGTGGCGGTGATGGTGACGTTTTTGGCCTTCGTACGCCCTGCCCTGTGGCAGATGATGGGCGCAAGGTCGGATGACCCGCAGGTACAGTGCCCCATGCTGCAAGCGCGCAGCAGTGAAGCCATTCGAAAAAAGCCGGGGCGCACCGAGTACCAGCGCGCGATCGTCTCACGCGAGCCGGACGGCTCACTGCAGGCACGCACCACCGGTCAGCAGGGCTCCGGCGTTCTCAGCTCCATGGTCCAGGCCAATGGTTTGATGGTCTTGCCGCACGAACAAGGCAATATCGCAGTAGGCGATAGGGTCCAGGTGATGATGTTCGCAGGCGTGCTCTGATCTAGCCGCTGAGCTGCTCGACGCCGCGGTTGGCCAGTGCGTCGGCACGCTCATTGCCGGGATCACCGGCGTGCCCCTTGACCCATTGCCACTCGATGCGGTGTTCGCTTTGGTGCACCAGCGCATCGAGCCTTTGCCACAAATCCACGTTCTTCACCGGTTGCTTGGCCGCGGTGCGCCAGCCCTTGGCTTTCCAGCCTTGCAGCCATTCGGTCATACCTTTGAGCACATACTGGCTGTCCACATGCAAGATCACATGACACGGTCGCTTCAAGGCCGATAAAGCCTCAATCACCGCCATCATCTCCATGCGGTTATTCGTAGTTTGAGCCTCGCCGCCAAAAAGCTCTTTTTCTATCCCATCGGCAGAGCGCAACAGCGCGCCCCAACCACCCGGTCCCGGATTGCCTTTGCAGGCGCCGTCGGTATAGATCACAATTTTGTTCAATGTTATTGCTCCTTGCGCAATGCATCCTGGTTACTCTGGCCGGCAGGTACTTGACGCGGCACACGTGTCCGAGTCGGTTTCCATACCGATCCCAGCATGCGTACCCCGCGCACACGCTTAACGCCTACGACCAAATAGCTGGAGCCGAAAATCGGCCACCAGCGCGGCCCCAGGCGTTCCATCCAAGCAAATCGTTGCAACCAAGCCGGACTGGACACCGCCGGCACATAACAGCCAAAGCGCACAATTTCCACCTCGAAATCTAGCAGGCGCAGCCAATCGCGCAAGCGCCAATAACCGATGTATTCACCCGCTACCGGCAAATAGCCCTGACCCGGCCAACGACCGCCGGTGAGGCTCTCCCATAAGCGCGAGCGCGCTTGCCGCAGCGCCCACAAGCCCACCGGGTTGAAGCCGCAAATCAGCACCCGTCCTTGAGGCACCAACACACGCTCGACCTCGCGCAAGGTTGCATGCGCATCCATACTTACTTCCAGGCTGTGCGGCATCAACACCAAATCCAGACTGGCAGCAGGGAAAGGCAAGGCCGAAAAATCGGTGACCAGTGCGGGGGGGTGTGCGAGGCTTACTTCGGGCTCTGGCAATCCTTCGCAGGGCTCTTGCACCGCCAACCAACGGTGCGGCATGCGATTGTGTGCCAGACCTAGCAATTGCGGCATGCCTAGTTGCAAAGCATGAAAGCCGAACATATCGGCAACCAGCGCATCGCTTTGGCCTTGCTCCCAGGCCAGCATATAACGCCCGGCATCGGTTTGGAGCCAGTCCTGCAAATCTATAATCCGCTCGCTCATGACATTGTTTTCGCTGCCCGCTCTGCCCACGCTGTTTTTTTGGATGTTCCAAGACACTGCTGCCAGACGCCCGCAAGTTCATCTTCCACCCCAAGACGCTACTGCGCAGCAAACCGCCGCTAAGTCCGGCGCATTCTAGTCAGCCCCCATTGCCCCACTCCATGTGCTCCTATACGCTTGGCACCCTGCGTGCGCTCATCGGCCTGCTGTTCCTGTGCGCTGCAAACCTTGCGCCTGCGGCTGAGGGCTTAGTTAGCCTGCAAGCGCTTGACGTGCAGGAAAGCAAATCATTGCAAGTCGCTGCGACCGCCACGCCCGCCGATTTATGGGAGCGCATACGCCGTGGCTATGCCATGCCCAATCTAGAAAGCAATTTGGTACGGGACCGCGAACAGTGGTACAGCACACGCCCGGATTACATCTTTCGCATGACAGAGCGCTCACGCAAATACCTCTTTCATATCGTAGAAGAGTTGGAAAGGCGCAATATGCCTACGGAACTGGCCTTGTTGCCGTTCGTAGAAAGCGCATTTAACCCGCAGGCGGTCTCCAGCGCCAAAGCGGCGGGTATGTGGCAATTTATGCCCGCCACCGGGAAAAGCTTTGAACTCAAACAAAACGTGTTTCGGGATGACCGGCGAGATGTGTTGGCCTCGACCCGGGCGGCGCTGGATTACCTCCAAAAACTCTACGGCATGTTTGGCGATTGGCACCTGGCCTTGGCGGCCTATAACTGGGGTGAAGGCAGTGTGGGGCGCGCCATCGCAAAAAATCAACGCCTGGGGCTGCCTACCGGCTATAGCGACCTGGGCATGCCGCAAGAAACCCAGTACTACGTTCCTAAGTTGCAAGCGATTAAAAATATTGTCGGGCAGCCAGAAAACTTCGGCGCGCAGTTACCGGATATCGGCAACCACCCTTATTTCAAAATCGTAAGCATTGCCAATGACATTGATGTGGCCATGGCGGTCAAGCTGTCCGGTGTTCCTATCGATGACTTCAAGTTGCTTAACCCATCCATCAATAAGCCCATCATCATGGCAGCGGGCACGCCACAAATTCTGCTGCCCTGGGATAACGCCGACGTCTTTGAAAAGAACCTGCAAGACCTTAAAGGCCCGCGCCTGGCAAGCTGGACGGTCTGGGTAGCTCCGTCGACCGTGCGCATAACGGAAGCCGCCAAACAAGTGGGTATGAGCGAGCTCCAATTGCGCCAGGTTAACAACATACCCGCAGGCATGCTGATCAAGGCTGGCTCTACCTTGCTGGTGCCGCGTGCAGCCAACTCCCACAAAGACGTTAGTGAGTCTGTCGCGGACCGGGGGCAAGTCACACTCACCCCGGAAATGATCAGCGTGCGTAAGTCCATACGCGCCGGTAAAGCCGACACGGTAGCTACCTTGGCAAAACGCTTTAATGTCAGTCCTGCAAACTTGGCCCAGTGGAACAAAGTGGCGGTCAATGCCAAATTCAAGCCCGGTCAGGCCTTGGTAATTTTCGTGAATGTCCCGGCCGGCTCAGCGGGCAAACTCAGTAGTAAACGCAAACCTGCGGCCTCTGTTGCGCCCAAGAGCAGAGGCAAAAAGCCCGTGGAAAAGCAAAAGAAAAAATAGGTAGACGCCCTCGCTATTGCGTTTCAGGCGCCAGTCGCCCCGGAAAAAAGAATAGCGATATTGGTGGCAAACGCGAGGGTCCACGCCAAGGTGCGTGCATGGGCCCAGCCAGCGATATACATAGCGACATACATCACCCGTAACGCCACATAGATCAGGGCCAGCATTTCTAAACGCGCGCCGTCAACGCCAGCCTGCTGTGCCAGCACAACCGCGCCAATGAAAAACGGCAGCGCTTCAAAACAATTGGCCTGCGCCGCATTGGCGCGCGCCCGCCAGCCAGTTTGGCCAGCCAACCACTGGCGTGGCATACCGTTGTCATATCCCCCCTCGCTAAGCGGCTTGCCAAAGCCATGGGCCTTGGCCATACCGGCGCATAGTATGGGCATGATGGCGGCCAGTAAAACGTACCAAATGACTAGGGGAAAAATAGAACCCATCACTGAACGCTCCTCAAAATTTAACTGCAACAAAAACTCAACGCCGATCCACCAAAGCATGGGCTATCGTGCCCAGGTCGACGTATTCCAATTCGCTTCCCACCGGCACACCGCGTGCGAGGCGCGTCGGATTGAGGCCCTTGGCGCGCAAACCTTCGGCGATGACATGGGCCGTTGCCTCGCCCTCGGCCGTGAAGTTGGTCGCCAAAATCACCTCGCGCACGATGCCATCACAGGCGCGCGCAAACAATTTATCCAAGCCCAATTCATGCGGCCCAATGCCATCGAGCGGACTGAGCTTACCCATCAGCACAAAGTAAAGCCCATGGTAGGCGCCGGTGCGCTCCATGGCAGCCTGGTCGGCCGGCGTCTCCAAAACACATAGTTGGGTGTGGTCGCGTCGGCTGTCCAAGCAGGTAGCACACACCAGATCTTGGGTAAAGGTATGGCAGCGTTCGCAGTGGCGCACGTTCTCACTGGCCTCCTGCAAAGCGCGGGCCAAGGCCTGTGCGCCGGGTCGATCACGCTGCAGCAAATGAAAAGCCATGCGCTGCGCCGACTTGATTCCCACGCCGGGTAGCCGCCGCAAGGCCTGAATCAAGGCGTCCAGCGCGTGCGCATCAGACATCGCGCCATACCCCTGTTTGCACCGTGATCACACCTTAAAACGGAAGCTTCATGCCCGGTGGCAAGCCGGCCGTGATCTTGGCCATTTTTTGCTCCGAAGTTGCTTCGGCCACCCGCAAGGCCGCGTTAAACGCGGCGGCGACCAGGTCTTCGAGCATGTCTTTGTCGTCGGCCAGCAGGCTGGGGTCAATCGTGATGCGCTTGACCTCGTGCTTGCAAGTCATAGTGACTTTGACCAGCCCAGAGCCGGATTCGCCGCTCACTTCTATGTGGCCCAACTCTTCTTGGGCTTTTTTCACGTTGTCCTGCATAGCCTGCGCCTGTTTCATAAGACCGGCAAGTTGTCCTTTATTGAACATCAAAATTCCTTAGGGGTGTGCTGTAAATAGAGTTAGGTTCCATGCCATCGACGGATGTGCAGGGACTACAAAGGGCGGATGCTACCCGGAACAATTTTCGCCCCAAAGTCACGCAGCCAGCTTTGGACCATGGGATTGCTATGAATGATGCGCTCGGCCGCTTGCTGGCGCTCTGCGCTGGCGCTCGCATTGCGCCGCGCCGGACTGTCGCTGACGCGGCCCACCTCCACCACCAAGCTGACTTTAAACCCGGCGTCCTGCAGTGCCTGGCCCAGGCGATCGCGGCTACCTGCCTGGTTGAGCGATTCGCTTTCTACCCGCAAAATCCATTGGTCCTCGTCGCGCCCAATGAGTTGCGACTGCAAAGCCAACTCGCGCGCCAAGGCAGTTACTGCCTGTGACTGCACCAAAGCCTGCACAGTTTGGTGCCAAAAAGCCCCATGCTCACTGTCTACAAACCCGGCCACGGTGCCCGCCAGGCTCTGGTCCAGGCGGCTTTCCTGCTGAACCCGCATGGGCACACCCACCACGCGGTGGGGGGGCGTACTGGTTCGCGCTGCCTCCGGTTCTGACTGGGCTGGTGCCGACTGGGCCATGGGTTGGGGGCTAATTGCTGCGTCCTCTGCACCATGGCGCGCAGAGGGATCATGGACGGTCAGCACTTGGCCCGGCGGCACCTGGGCAGCAGCAGCGGAGACTTGCACAGGGGCATGTGACGCGCCCTGCAATGCTTGCGCCGGCGCTGTCTTTAGAGGAGGCAAAGCGATTTTTTCGGAAGGCGCGGGTGCTTGGCCCGGGTCCGTTAGGCTTTCAGACGCCGATTTCAGGCTT
>CANKNK010000106.1 GCA_947483455.1 Comamonadaceae bacterium
AGCATAGGCGTGCGTGCCGCCTATCCGGCACCGGCTAGGCGCAAGGCCATGCGGTTATGTTCTTCGATCAGCGGCCCTAATTCCAGGCCGGCCAATTGGCCATCGCGCACCAGCACGCGTCCGCCGACGATGGTGTAGGCCGCACCCTGGCTGGCGCACAGGAGCAGACTGCCCACCGGGTCATGTACCGCGCCACCGGCAAAAGCGAGCGTGCGCAAGTCGAACAATGCCATGTCAGCACACATCCCCACGGCGATTTGCCCGATGTCGCTGCGCCCCAGCACCTGTGCGCCGCCGCGCGTGGCCAGGCGCAAGGCATCGCGCGCCGTCATTTCCAGGGGTGCGCTGTCGCAGCCAAAAACCGCTTTGCCCTGCGCATCGGTGGTCGGCGCCTCCAGCGATTTGCGCAAGCGCGCCAGCAGCAGGGCCTGGCGTGCCTCGCCCAGCATGTGCGCGCCGTCATTACTAGCGCTGCCATCCACGCCCAGGCCGACCGGGACGCCGGCATCCATCATGCGCCGCACCGGCGCAATGCCGCTGGCCAGGCGCATATTGCTGCACGGGCAATGCGCCACACCGGTGCGGGTAGCGGCAAACAAGCTGATGCCATGCTCATCCAACTTGACGCAGTGCGCATGCCAAACGTCATCGCCGAGCCAGCCCAGGTCTTGCGCGTACTGTGTCGGCGTGCAGCCAAATTTTTCTAAGCTGTAGGCTACGTCGTGGTCGTTCTCGGCCAGGTGGGTGTGCAACCGCACGCCAAACTGACGCGCCAGGGCGGCAGAATCTTTCATCAGTTCTGCGCTCACACTAAACGGCGAGCACGGCGCCACCGCCACTTGCGTCATCGCGCCATAACTCGCGTCGTGGTAACGCTCGATCACCCGCTGCGTGTCTTTGAGGATATGCGCCTCGCCCTCGACCACGCTGTCGGGTGGCAAACCGCCTTGCGACTGGCCCACGCTCATGCTGCCACGCGTAGCCACAAAGCGCATGCCGATAGCGCGCGCTGCCTCAATGCTGTCGTCTAGGGTGACGCTATTGGGGTAGATATACAAATGGTCGCTACTGGTGGTGCAGCCACTCATCAACAATTCGGCCATGGCCAGTTGGGTGCTGGTGTAAATCATGTCCGGCGTCAGGCGCGCCCAAATGGGGTAGAGGCCGCGCAGCCAGCTAAAAAGCTCGGCGTTTTGCACACGCGGTATGGCGCGCGTGAGCGACTGGTACATATGGTGGTGGGTGTTGACCATGCCCGGCACCAGCAGGTAGTGGCGCGCGTCAATCACCTCATCGGCCATGTGCGGCATCTCAGAGACCGGGCCGATGGCGGCAATCAGGCCATCACGCACCAGCACCGAGGTCTCGCGCAGTTCGTCCCCTTGGTCGTTTTGCGTGGCCACCGTGTGGGCATTGTGGATGAGCAAGGTGGACATGGACCCATTGTGCCGTAGCGCTTCCAATGCGATACCACCAGTGGGCGCACCAAGGCGTTCTATGATGCCCACCATGCTTACCATCGCCGACCCCGCCGCCCTGCTGCGCAGCCTGTTTGACGCCGCCGTGCAAGCCGCTCAGCCCCTGCACAAGACTGCCGCATTTTTGCCGTCGCCGCCACGTGGCCGCACCCTGGTGCTGGGCGCGGGCAAGGCCGCTGGTGCCATGGCGCAGGCCGTAGAGGCGCTGTGGCCCCAAGACGCCCCCCTATCGGGCTTGGTGGTAACGCGTTACGGCCACACGCCGCCACGCCCTGCCGGGCTAGCGCAACGCATAGAGGTGCTGGAAGCGTCCCACCCGGTGCCGGACGCCGCGGGCGAACAAGCGGCGCAGCGCATTCTGGCGCTGACCCAAGGATTGACAGCGGACGACTTGGTGCTATGCCTGATGTCTGGCGGCGCATCGGCCCTGCTGACGCTGCCCGCCCAGGGCCTGACGCTGGCCGACAAGCAGCGCATCAACCAGGACTTGCTGCGCTGCGGCGCGCATATCGGTGAGATGAATTGCGTGCGCAAACACCTCTCGCGCATCAAAGGCGGGC
This sequence comes from Comamonadaceae bacterium, assembly GCA_947483455.1. Lineage (GTDB taxonomy): Bacteria > Pseudomonadota > Gammaproteobacteria > Burkholderiales > Burkholderiaceae_C > Allorhodoferax. The sequence goes on from CANKNK010000106.1 coordinate 2,039, forward strand.
GCCTGGGCGCGGCCTGCGCACCGGCGCGCGTGGTGACGCTGGCCATCAGCGATGTGCCGGGCGATGACCCGTCCACCATTGGCAGCGGCCCGACAGTGGGCGATAGCAGCACCTGCGCGCAGGCACTGGAGATCGTGCAGCGCTACGGCATTGCGCTACCGCAAGCGGTGCTGGACGCCTGGGCCGCTGGCGCGCTGGAAAGCCCCAAGCCGCTGGATGCGGCCTTTGAAGGCCATGTATTTCACCTGATCGCCACGCCCCAGCAATCCCTACAGGCAGCCGCCGAAGCGGCGCGCAGCGCGGGACTGACCGCCTACCTACTGAGCGACGACATTGAAGGCGAATCCCGCGAAGTGGCCAAAATGCATGGCGCCCTGGCGCGCGCTGCGGCCAAAGGCCTGGGGCCGTTTCAAAAGCCGTGTGTGATTTTGAGCGGCGGCGAAACCACGGTCACCATCGCGCCGCAAGCGCCAGGCCAGGCACGCGGACGTGGCGGGCGCGCCGGCGAGTTTTGCATGGGCCTAGCCCAAACCCTGCAAGGCCAAAGCGGCGTGTGGGCCTTGGCGGCAGACACCGACGGCATCGACGGCGTGGAAGACAACGCTGGCGCCCGCCTCAGTCCCGACACCTTGCAGCGCGCCACCGCCCTGGGCTTGTCGCTTAGCAGCTACCAGCAGCGCAATGATGCTTATGGATTTTTCTCTGCCTTAGGTGACCTGGTCGTCACCGGCCCCACGCACACCAATGTGAACGACTTTAGGGCTATTTTGGTGATGTGACTTCCGGTCTTATTGCAAGGCCCACAGCACATTTTCTGCCGTGGCGGGAGCCGTCAATTGCACTGCCTCGTTTCCTTCGCGTGTGTGCGCGATCGCATGGCGCAGCGCTTCATACACGCTGACGGCCAGCATGAAAGGCGGCTCGCCTACGGCTTTGGAGCCAAAGACATTGTCCTCGCGGTTGGGCTCGGGCCAGAGCGCAACCTTGAAGTGCGCAGGCACATCGCCCGAGGTGGGGATTTTGTAGGTGCTGGGCGCGTGCGTGGTGAGCAGGCCTTTGTCGTTCCACACCAATTGCTCGCTGGTGAGCCAGCCCATGCCTTGCACAAAACCGCCTTCAATCTGGCCGATGTCCAGCGCCGGGTTGATGCTGCGGCCTACGTCGTGCAATATGTCCACTTTGAGCACCCGGCTTTCGCCGGTGAGGGTGTCAATGACCACTTCCGTGCAGGCCGCGCCATAGGCAAAGTAGAAAAAAGGCCGGCCGGTGAGCGTCGTTTTGTCGTAATGGATTTTGGGTGTGCGATAGAAACCGTCGCTCCACAATTGGATACGATTGGCATAGGCCATTTGCACCACCGCGTCAAAGCTGCGTGTGGCCGAGGGCGAACGCACCTGGCCACCCAAAAACTCCACCGCACCGGCACCGCAGCCATCGAGCCCGGCCACAAACGCAGCCAAGTTGTCGCGCACATGGCGCGCCGCAAACTGGGCTGCGCGGCCATTGAGATCGGTACCCGCCGAGGCCGCAGTAGCCGAGGCGTTGGGGATGGTGTGCGTGTCGCTGGCGCTGCACAGCACGCGGTCCAGTGGCACGCCTAATTCGTCGGCCACGATTTGCGTCACCTTGGTGTGCAAGCCCTGGCCCATTTCAGTGCCGCCGTGGTGCACGCGCACGCTGCCGTCTAAATACACATGCACCAAAGCGCCAGCCTGGTTGAACAGCGTGGCGGTAAAACTGATACCAAACTTGACCGGCGTAATGGCAATGCCACGGCGTAGCACGGGGCTGTGCGCGTTCCATTTGTGGATGTCTTGCACGCGTTGGCGGTAGCCGCATTGCTTTTCCAAAGTGCTAAGCAAGGGCGCCAAAATATTGTCCTCCACCTTCATTTGGTAATGCGTGGTGTCGCGCAGCACGGGCTGCTTATTGGCAGTCGGCGTAGCGGGCGCAGTCAGGGCTTCGTCGCTGTACACATTGCGCAAGCGCACATCGAGCGCGTCTTTCCCTAAGGCGCGGGCAATGTCGCCCATGATTTTTTCGATCACGATGACGCCCTGCGGCCCACCAAAACCGCGGAATGCGGTGTGGCTTTGGGTATGGGTTTTGCAGCGGTAGGAGGCGATTTCCACGTTCTCTAAAAAATAAGCGTTGTCGGTGTGAAAGATCGCACGGTCTGCCACCGGGCCGGACAAGTCGGCACTAAAACCGCAGTTCACTGCCATCTGCAATTGCAGCGCAGTCAAACGCCCGGTGGGGTCAAAGCCAACGGTGTACTGGTAAGCAAATGGGTGGCGCTTACCGGTAATCAAAAAATCGTCGTCCCGGTCCAGGCGCAGCTTGACCGGTGCGCGCACCACCTGCGCCGCCACCGCCGCCCACACCGCTACATGGCCCGCCTGGGTTTCTTTGCCACCAAAGCCCCCGCCCATGCGCCGACATTCCACCCGCACCGCATGGTTGTGTAGACCCAGCGCATGCGCCACCCAGTGCTGCACTTCGCCCGGATGCTGGGTGCTGCTGTGGATCAGCCATTGCCCCTGGGCTTGCGGCACCGCGTAAGCGACCTGGCCTTCCAGGTAAAAGTGCTCTTGCCCGCCTACTTCTAGGCTGCCGCGCAGCGTGTGCGGGGCCGCTTGCAGGCCTGCTTGCACATCACCCCGGCGCACAAACACCGGCGGCAGCACATAGCTTTGCGCGGCTAACGCTTGCTGCACGGTCAGCACGGCGGGCAAGGCGTCGATATCGAGTACGACTTTGCGCGCAGCGCGGCGCGCTTGCATCACGCTGCGTGCCACTACCAAGCCCAGCACTTGCCCGATGTGCTGTACCGTGTCGCGCGCAAAAATCGGTTCGTCACCGGCAAAGGAGGCGAGCATGGCATCGCCAGGAATATCTTGCGCCAGCACCACGGCGACTACTCCGGGCATGGCCCGCGCGGCGCGCACGTCCACGCCTTTGAGCTTGCCGTGGGCCACCGTGGACAGGATGGGCGCGGCATGCAGTGTGCCTTGCAGCTCGGGCATGTCGTCGATGAATGTTGCCGCACCGGCCACTTGGGCGCGGGCGCTTTCGTGCGGCGCGTCGCGGCCACTGACTGGGAACGCAGCAGCTTGCGCTTTGCTGGGGGCCTGCGGGGCGCTCATGCGTGCAGCTCCAGGTCCAGGCGGTGGATATCCGTGGCGATGTGGCCCTGGCTTTCTAGCCAGAAACGCCAGAGCAAATTGCCCAGCACCTGGCGGCGGTAATTACCGCTGGCGCGCATGTCGGAGATGGGCGAAAACTCAGCGCGCAGCGTGTCCATGACCAGGTGCACCGTAGCCTCGGTCCAGGCTTGCCCGTGCAATGCCGCTTCGGTGGCGCTGGCGCGTACTGGTGTGGCAGCCACGCCGCCTGCACCTATCGAAGCGCGTACCACTTTGCCACCTTGTAGGTGCAGTTGCAGCGCCAGACAGACGGCGGAGATATCGTCTTCGGTACGCTTAGAAATTTTGTAGGCACGCGCCAGTTCGCCCCGCTGCGGGCGCGGTACTTTGATGTAAGCCAGCACTTCATCAGCCGCCATGCAGTTTTGCCGGTAGCCGGTGTAGAGCGCTTCAAGTGGCATTTCGCGGTAGCCACGCACACTGGCGAGCACGACGTTGCTTCCCAGGGCGATGAGCAAGGGCATGGAGTCGCCTATCGGCGAGCCATTGGCCACATTACCACCCAGGGTGCCGGCATTGCGCACTGGTAGACCAGCAAAGCGGTCGGCAAAGCTTTGCAGTTGCGGGCGATCTTTGACCAGCGCGGCAAAGGCATCTTGCAGGCTGAGCGCTGCGCCAATGGCGATATGGTGCGGGTAGCGCTCCACCTGGCGCAGTTCGGCCACCCGCGTGGTGTCCAGCACGCGGGCAAACTGGCGGTGCTGTTTCGTGACCCACAAGCCCACATCGGTGCAACCGGCCACCAGTTGCGCGTCGGGGTGCGCGTGGCGCAGGGTCAGTAGCTCGGGCAAGCTCGTGGGGGCGAGATAGGCACTATCGCTTTGTTGCGCGAACGGACGGACCGAGTCGGGGCGCAGGCCAGCGGCACTTTTCGCCGCCTTAGCGGGCTTTGGTGATTGGGCGGTTTCGGCGATTGCGGATTGCGCCAGACCCTTCAGTTGCTGGCGCAGCGCTGGGGTATCCAAAGCCATTGGGGGCAGGGTTTGCATGCGGCAGGCGGCGTCCAGAATCGGGCGGTAGCCGGTGCAGCGGCACAGGTTGCCAGACAAGGCCT
>CANKNK010000107.1 GCA_947483455.1 Comamonadaceae bacterium
ATTTTGGTCGGCACCCTGTGCGCTGGCATTGGCAGTGTGTGGGTGGCGGCGGCGCTGAGCTTTGGGATGCTGGCCCGCTACACCCAGCACATGCTGAGCATGGCGGCCGGGGCGTTGCTGGCCACCGCGTTTATGCATTTGCTGCCAGAAGCCTTTGAAAGCCAAGCCGGCGCCCATGATTTGTTCATGACGCTGCTGATCGGTCTGGTGTTTTTCTTTTTGTTGGACAAAGCCGAGTTGTGGCACCACGGCCATGAACATGGGGCACACGCCCACAGCCACGCTGTCCACGAAACTGCGCATGGGGCAAGCCCTGCGCTCGCCCATGCGGGTACACACGACCATGCGCACAGCCATGACCATGACCACGCCCCTGACCATGCGGGGGGCCACAGCCATACCGGCGGTAGCTGGGCGGTGTTGGCAGGGGACAGCGTGCATTGCTTTGGTGATGGCGTCTTGATCGCCTCGGCCTTTATGGCTGATATTCGCCTGGGCATGATTGCCTCGGTAGCCGTGCTGGCCCATGAGGTGCCGCACCATATGGGTGATTTGGTCGTTCTGCGCGCGGGCGCTACCGACCGGCAGGCGGCGCTCATCAAAGTATCTATGGCCGGCTCGGTCACCGCATTGGGCGGTTTGCTAGGGTATTGGTTGGTAGAGCAATTGCAGGCCTATTTGCCTTTTTTTCTGGTCATCGCGTCCAGTAGTTTTATTTACGTGGCCCTGGCCGACTTGATTCCGCAATTGCAAAAACGCTTGGGCGGCTGGCAAACCGCTGCCCAAATCGCCTGGCTATTGGCCGGGATTGTGTTGGTCACGGCGGTCAGCTCCCTGGCACATGGCAATTAAGCGCGCCCGTCATGGTGGGCCCTTAGGATAGCCAGGCCTGAAAGCCCTATAGGGCGGCCGATTGCCGCCAATGCCCGAAAATAGGGCCTATTTGGAACTGACGCAGGCGTAGGGCGGATTGTCGCCGCGCTAAAGTCTTGAAAATATTTATTGAATGAAGCAATTGCAGAACAGCGCGCTGTGCAAGCGTTTGGGCGCCATCGCCACCAGTGCCGCCGCACTTCTCTTGACTGCTTGCACTTTGCCGCAGCAACCGAGCGCGCCCCTTGCGCCGGTGGTGGCGCAATGGCAAGCTCCTTTGCCGCACCAGGGCAACACCCGCACTTTGCAGGAATGGTGGCAAGCCCAGGCCGACCCCTCGCTGCTGCGTTTGCAGGATGCCGCCCAAAGTGCCAGCCCCCATCTGTCTCTGGCCCTGTCGGCCATCGCCCAAGCCCGTGCCAGCAGTGCCGCCGCCCGCGCGACCCTGCTGCCCCAGGTGGGCGCGGGTGTGTCGCTCAGCCGGGGCGAGAGCCAGCCCGATCTTGGCGTGACCAGCACTGCCGCAGCTTCGGTGCAGGCCAGCTGGGAAATCGATCTCGTAGGCGCCAACCAATTGGTCAAAGACGGCGCACAGGCCCAATTGCAGTCCAGCCAAGCGCAATGGCATGATGCCCGTGTCGCCCTGGCTGCCGAAGTAGCCCACGCGTATTACGGCGCGCGCGCCTGCCAGCCTTTGGCCCAGAACGCGCGCACTGTCAGCCAGTCGTATGACGAAACCGCACGCCTGACCGGCCAATTGCTGGCGGCTGGTATGGTGCCTGCGGCCAACCTGGCTCTGGCGCGCTCTGCGGCCGCCGATGCGCACAGCCGCTGGTTAGAGCAAAGCGCGCAGTGCGATATGGGCATCAAAGCGCTGGTGGCGCTGTCGGCCTTGTCCGAGGCACAGGTGCGCGGCTTGGTAGGCACGGGAAGTGCGGTACAGGGTGCACCCGGCTTGGCCCTTGGCAGCCTGCCCGCACAAACCATCGCCCAGCGCCCAGATGTGTTTTCGGCCGAGCGCGACGTCTTCAAGGCCGCTGCCTTGGTGGCCGGAGCGCAGGCGCAACGCTGGCCCCGGCTGACGATCAATGGCTCTATCGGGCCCGCGCAATTCGGTATTGCTGGGGTAGATAAAAACTTGACGACCTGGTCTTTAGGACCGGTGTCCTTGGTGGTTCCGGTTTTTGATGCGGGTCAGCGCCAGGCCAATATCGACGCGGCGCAATCCAATTTTGAAAGCAAAGTGGCGCTTTATCAGGCGCGCGTGCGCGGCGCAGTGCGTGAGGTGGAAGAGGCTTTGGTGCAATTGCAATTGAATACCGACCGCAGCGAACAAGCGCAGCGCAATTCGCGCTATGCCAAGCAGGTGCATGATGCCGTGCTTGCGCGCCAGCGCCAGGGCATGGCCACCGGCTTGGAGGTACAGGAGGCGCGCCGTGGCTTGCTGGCCACCGAGGCGCAGCACATCGGTTTGCAGTGGGAAGGTCGCCGCGCTTGGGTGAGCTTGTACCGCGCCGCCGGTGGTGGCTGGGACAGTGCCATCGTGGGTAGTGGGCCGGCTTCGGTGTTGCAGCCTGCGCACAGCGACACCCATCCATAAGACTGAAAGTTAAGACCTATGTATTTGCCAGACGCTTTGTTTTTTTCCCCCGTGCATTCGCGCCCGGTGCGCCTGCCGGCCAAGGCTTGGTGGCCGATCGCCGTGCTAGTCGGTGCCTTGGTCGTGTCAGGCGCGCAGGCGGCAGAGCCCCAGCCCGCAGCCAAACCAGCCTTAACCGTCAGTACCACCCGCGTGCAAAAAACGATGCTGCCTCTGACCCTGGTCGCCAATGGCAATGTGGCGGCCTGGCAGGAGGCCAGCGTCTCCGCCGAGGTGGGCGGTTTACGCATTGCCGACCTGATGGCCAATGTGGGTGACGTGGTGCAAGCAGGCCAGTTACTGGCGCAGTTGTCGGCCGAAAGTGTGCAGGCGGATGTGGCCTTGGCCCGTGCCCAATTAGCCGAGGCCCAGGCCGCTGCACAGGATGCGGTGGCAAACGCCGACCGCGCCCGCGCCCTGCAAAGCGACAGTGCCTTGAGCAGTCAGCAAATCAGCCAGATGCTCAGTGCCGAAAAAATGGCCAAAGCGCGCCTGGAAGCAGCTAAAGCGGGGTTGGACGGCCAGTTGCTTAGGCTCAAGCACACGCAAATCATCGCGCCTGATAGCGGCACCATCATCGCCCGCAATGCCGCCTTGGGCGCGGTGGTAGCGCCCGGCAGCGAGTTGTTCCGCATGCTGCGCCGCAGCCGTCTGGAATGGCGCGCCGAGCTCACTGCCAATGAATTGGCGCGTCTCTCCGTGGGTTCCACCGCGCGCATCACCGCACCAGGTGGCGGCCAGTGGCGAGGCCTGGTGCGCATGGTCGCGCCCACGGTAGATGCGCAAAGCCGCGTCGGTCTAGCCTATGTGGATTTGCTCGGCCCCCTGGACAAAAACGCCGCAGCGCTCAAGCCCGGCATGTATGCACCGGGCGAGTTTGTCTTGGGCCAAACCCCGGCCCTGACGGTAGCGCAGCAGGCGGTCGTGGTGCGCGATGGATTTAGCTATTGTTTCCTTTTGCAAAACGATGGTCGCGTGACGCAGACCCGGATCAATACCGGCAGACGGGCCAACAGCCCGGCAGGCCCGGTGATTGAAGTGACCGATGGGCTGCAAGCAGATGCCTTGGTGGTGTCCTCCGGTGCGGGCTTTTTGCGCGATGGCGACAGCGTAAAAGTGGCCGCCCCCGCCCCCGCACCCGCTGCGCCCGCCAGTGCGGCGCGGCCCGCTGCCAGTGCAGCCGCGCGATAAGGGGCGGATGTGAATTTTTCGGCTTACTCGATCAGGAATCCGATCCCGGCGATCATGCTGTTCGCCTTGCTCACGCTGGCCGGTTTGTTGGCCTTTCGCGGCAGTGTGGTGCAGGACTTTCCGGATATTGAATTGCCCATCGTGACGGTAGAGGCGGGCTTGCCCGGCGCGGCGCCTGCGCAAATGGAAACTGAGGTGGCGCGCAAGATAGAAGACGCGGTGGCCACTTTGGCGGGTGTGAAAAACGTGTACACCACCGTGCTCGATGGCAGTGCGGTAGTGACGGTCGAATTTGTGCTGGAAAAGCCGATCAACGAAGCCGTCAATGAAGTGCGTGATGCGGTTGCCAGTGTGCGTGCAGATTTGCCCTCTGAGTTGCGCGATCCTTCGGTAACCAAGGCCACTACGGCCGGCCGCGTGGTATTGGCCTATACGGTCCAGGCTTCGGGCGCGCCCGGTATGCAGGTGCGTGATGACGAAGCTATCAGCTGGTTTGTCGATAACGCGGTAAGTAAGCGCTTGCGCGGGGTGTCGGGCGTGGGTGCGGTCAAGCGCATCGGTGGCGTATACCGCGAGGTGCGGGTAGAGCTCGATGCCGCCCGCATGGCGGCGCTAGGTGTCTCTGCTTTGGATGTTTCGCGTCGCTTGAAAATCGTACAGGTCGAAGCGCCAGGCGGCCGTGGCGATGTGAGCGGCGCAGAGCAATCCGTGCGCACCATAGCGACGGTGCAAAGCGCGCAAGAGTTGGCGCAGCTGGATTTGCCGCTGCCCGATGGCCGCCATGTGCGTTTGGAGCAAATTGCTACAGTCTCGGACACCGTGAGCGAAGCGCGCGCCATCGCCACCCAAGATGGCGCCAAAGTGGTGGCCTTTGAAATATTCCGTAGCAAAGGCGCCAGCGAAGTGGCGGTCGCCCAAGGTTCGCGCCAGGTGGTGCGCAAGCTGCAGGAAGAAAACCCGGACTTGCGCATCACGGCGATTATTGACAACGCCGAGCCGGTGCAGGAAAACTTCAAAGGGTCTATGGAGTTGCTGTACGACGGCGCGCTCTTGGCAATCTTGGTGGTGTGGTTGTTTCTGCGTGATTGGCGTGCGACGTTTGTTGTTTCTACCGCCTTGCCGCTGTCCATCATTCCCACGTTTTTGGGCATGAAGTATTTTGGTTACACCCTCAATACGGTGACGCTCTTGTCCTTGGCTTTGGTGGTCGGCGTGCTGGTTGATGATGCGATTGTCGAAATTGAAAACATAGCCCGGCATTTGCGTATGGGCAAGTCTCCGTTTCAGGCAGCCATGGAGGCGGCTGACGAGATTGGCATGGCGGTGATTGCCACCACTTTTGCCTTGGTGGCGGTGTTTTTGCCCACTGCTTTTATGGGCGGCGTGCCGGGCCTGTTTTTCAAGCAATTTGGCTGGACGGCGGTGTTGGCGATACTGGCCTCACTGATGGTGGCGCGCTTGCTCACACCCATGATGGCTGCCTATATTTTGCGGCCCGCCCGCAAGGCTGATGGTGCGCCGGTGTTGGTGGAGCCGCCCGATGGCCCGGTCATGCGCGCTTACTTGCGGGTCATGCAATGGTGCTTGCGCCACCGCCTGGTCACCGCCATCGCAGCGGGTCTGTTTTTTGTGGGCTCGGTGTCCTTGGTGGGCTTGCTGCCCACGACCTTTATTCCACCGGGTGACCGGGGGCAGACGCAGGTCACGATCGAGCTGGCCCCTGGCAGCACCTTGGTCGAAACGCAGCGCATTGCCGAACAGGCGCGCAAAGAAATTGCGACCCTACCGCATATCGTGGGCATCTTCAGCTCGATTGGCGGGGGCTCCAGTGGCGATGCGTTTGCGCCCGGTGCCGCTGCAGAGGCGCGCCGCGCGGTGCTGACCATTAGCGCCGTGCACCGCAATGATCGCAAAGAAAGCATGCAGGACATTGACGCCCAGATTCGCAGCCGCATGGCCGACATTGCGGGCGCGCGTTTTAACGTGGGATCACCCGAGACCGGCGGCAAGCTGCAGCTGGTGCTCAAAAGCGAAGACCCGCAGGCCTTGATGCAGGCGGCCCAGTTGGTCGAGCGCGATCTTCGCAGCCTCAAAGGCATAGGCAATGTCAATTCCAGCGCCTCGCTGGTGCGCCCGGAAATCATTGTGCGCCCTGACAATGCCCGCGCCGCCGATCTGGGCGTGACGGCGGCCAGCATTGGTGAGACGGTACGCGTGGCGACTGCGGGTGACTACGACACTGCGCTGTCCAAACTCAATCTCGCGCAGCGCCAAGTGCCTATTCGCGTGAAGCTGCCCGATGCAGTGCGCGCAGATATGGCTTCTATCGGACGATTAACCGTACCCGGTAAGCACGGCCCGGTGATGCTGGCCCAAGTGGCCGACATCCGCATGGACAGCGGGCCGGCGCAAATCACCCGACTCAACCGTAACCGCAATGTCGTGCTGGAAGTGGAACTGGGCAAGCGCACGCTGGGCGAAGTCAATGCAGAGGCGCTGGCCTTGCCCAGCCTGGCTAATTTACC
>CANKNK010000108.1 GCA_947483455.1 Comamonadaceae bacterium
CGCGCTAGCGCCTTTTGTGCGGCAATTTGCCCACACCGACAGGGCCTGGTTTGCGGCGCAGCAGTGGCCACATTTAGTGCGATGGCTGGAGGAGTTTGAAGACTCGGCAGCTTTTGCAGCCATCATGCACAAATACCACCCTTGGATGCCGTCGTCTGCATCGGTGTGAACCACTGCGCGCGCCCTAGCACTTGCGCCGGTTTGGGCGCGGCCCCGGCGAAAGATCCGCTTATTCCACCTTGGCGGACTTCATCAGTTTTTGCACATACTCCGCCCGATCATTGGCCATGACGGCATTGATGACTTGTTGCTTGCTCTCGTCAAAAGTAGGAACTTTGTATTTGCGCTTTGCAACTAGCTTGAGCACCTGCCATCCATCTGGTGTCTGAATCGGCAAGGCGGTGACACCGCCCAACGCCATATTCGCCAGGACATTAGAGAACAAGGGGTTGATCTGGTTCGTTAACAACCAACCTAGGTTGCCACCGCCCTTTGCACTGGGATTAATGGATTTTTCAGATGCCAATTTATCGAAGGCCGCACCCTCTTTGGCTGCCTTGATGACGGCCTTGGCTTCGGTCTCGGTGGCGGTCACGATATGGCTGATCTGGTATTCCTCGGCATCGGCCAGCACATCGGCTTGACGCTTGTACTCGGCGCGCAGTCTTTCCTCCGAGGGTTTCACTTTTTCATTTTGCTTGGCGATCAATGTATCGCTTAGCAATACGTTTTGCTGCAATGCCAATTGGGCCTTGATCGCAGTATCTTTGTCCAAGCCCTGCTTGCGCGCCTCTTGGGCCAGCACCTCCCGGGTCACCAGTTCATTGCGCAGTTGATTGCGCAACTCCGCGCTGTCAGTAGCCCCCTGGGCCAGCGCATTGTTCAGCATGACATCCATCAACTCCGAGCCCAGCCTCACGCCATTGACACTTACCACCACCTTCGGTGCATCGGCAGCATAGGCCGCCATCACCATCCAAACGCCTAAACCGGCGAATATCCATTTTTTATGCGTCATCGTGGGTGCTACCTTGTCGTTATGTTAGTTTGAAAATTTATGGGCATTTTGCCAAGCCAGTGCCTCTGCCGCGAAGCCCAACAACGCGCATACCAGTGTGCGCTTAAAACGCTTCCAGTGCCAATGCCGTCACCGCGTCGGCGCCATCGACAATGCTATCGCGCAAGCCCGGCACTTTGGTCAGTATATGGTCGGCATAAAAACGCGCGGTACTGATTTTGGCTTGCATGAATTCTTTATCGACACCGGCCGCCAATTGTGCCTGCGCGACCAGCAAGGAGCGGCCCATTTGCCAACCAGCCATCAAGTTGCCCGCCAGCATCAAGTAGGGCACGCTACCCGCATAGACTGCATTGGGGCTGGCTTTGGAATGTCCGGCCACGAAGTCCACCACCTCCACAAAGGCGGCGCGCGCGGCGTCCAAGCGTTTGGCCATCGCCAGCGCATCCGCGCTGCCATCGGCTCGCAAATCGGTCACCGTGGCAGCTACTTGGGCGGCGATGGCCTTGGCGGCCTGACCTCCGTCACGCGCGGTTTTGCGGCCTACCAGGTCATTGGCCTGGATGGCGGTGGTGCCTTCGTAAATCGTCAAAATTTTGGCGTCGCGGTAGTACTGCGCCACGCCGGTCTCTTCGATAAAGCCCATGCCACCATGCACTTGTACCGCCATGGAGGTGACCTCCAGACTCATCTCGGTGCTAAAGCCTTTGACCAGCGGCACCATAAACTCGTAAAAGGTCTGGTGCTCTTTGCGGGTTTGCGCATCCGGGTGGTGGTGGGCCACATCAAAGGCAGCCGCTGCCACCGAGGCCAGTGCGCGGCAGCCTTGCACATAGGCGCGCATGGTCATGAGCATGCGGCGCACATCCGGGTGGTGGATGATGGGTGCGCTGCTATTCATCGAGCCATCGACCGGGCGGCTTTGCACCCGATCGCGCGCGAACTGGGCCGCTTTTTGGTAGGCCCGCTCCGCCACGGCAATACCTTGCACGCCCACGCCATAACGGGCGGCGTTCATCATGATGAACATATATTCGAGGCCCCGGTTTTCTTGGCCGACCAGAAATCCTTGGGCGCCTGGGCCTGCGCTATCGGCCAGCGAACCGGCCAAGCCGTCGCCAAATTGCAGCACCGCCGTAGGGCTGGCTTTGATACCCATTTTGTGTTCGATGCTGACGCACTGCACATCGTTGCGCGCAGCAGGATGACCCTGCGCGTCGACCACAAACTTAGGTACCACAAACAGGCTGATACCTTTGACGCCTTCGGGCGCTCCCTGCACCCGGGCCAGCACCAGATGGACGATGTTTTCGGCCATGTCATGCTCACCCCAGGTGATGTAAATCTTGGTACCAAAAATGCGGTAGGTGCCGTCAGGCTGTGGCTCGGCGCGCGTGCGCACCAGCGCCAGATCGCTACCGGCTTGGGGCTCGGTCAGGTTCATGGTGCCGGTCCACTGGCCACTGACAATTTTTTCTAGGTAAATCGCTTTGAGTTCGTCCGAGCCTGCGGTCAACAAGGCCTCGATAGCGCCGTCGCTGAGCAAGGGGCACAGTGCAAAACTCATGTTGGCCGAGTTCTGCATTTCACCGCACATAGCGCCAATGGTTTTGGGCAGGCCCTGGCCACCAAATTCCACCGGGTGTTGCAAGCCCTGCCAGCCCGCCTCGGCAAACTGCTGATAAGCCTCTTTGAAGCCCGGTGTAGCGGTGACCACGCCATTGTTCCAAGCGCTGGGGTTTTGGTCACCCGCCCAGTTCAGCGGCGCCAGCACCTCTTCATTGAACTTGGCCGCTTCTTCCAACACCGCTTGCGCCGTACCCAGGTCTGCGTCCTCAAAGCCAGGCAGTTGGGCGATCTGGTCGATGCGCGCCAGGTGCTCGATATTGAACAGCATGTCTTTGACGGGAGCGGAATAAGTCATGGCATATCTCAGTAAGGAAAACCAGAAAAGCAAAGCAAAAAAAAGGCAGCGCTAGGCTGCCTTGGGGAGCGCTGATTTACAGCGCTGCGACTAACTCGGGCACGGCCACGAAAAGGTCGGCTTCGAGGCCGTAATCGGCTACGCTGAAGATTGGTGCTTCTGCGTCTTTGTTGATCGCCACAATCACTTTGCTGTCTTTCATACCAGCGAGGTGCTGGATGGCGCCGCTGATTCCGCAGGCAATATACAGCTGGGGCGCAACGATTTTGCCGGTCTGGCCGACTTGCCAATCGTTAGGCGCGTAGCCCGCATCGACGGCAGCGCGGCTGGCGCCCATAGCCGCGCCCAGTTTGTCGGCTAGCGGGGTCATTATTTCCATGAATTTTTCGTTGGAACCCAAAGCACGGCCACCCGAGACGATGATCTTGGCCGCCGTCAATTCAGGGCGGTCATTGCGGGCAATTTCCGAACGCAAAAAGCTGACATCGGCGCTCGCGGCCTGGGCCGCCGGGGTTTCCACGGCTGCGCTGCCGCCAACGCTGGCTGCTGCATCAAAGCCGGTGGTACGCACGGTGATGACCTTGATGGCATCGCCGCTTTGCACGGTGGCAATCGCATTACCCGCGTAAATCGGGCGCTCGAAGGTATCGGGGCTTTCGACCTTGGTGATATCGGAAATTTGGGCTACGTCCAGCTTAGCGGCAACCCGCGGCGCAATGTTCTTGCCCACGGCAGTGGCGGGGAAAAGAATGTGGCTGTAGGCGCTGGCCATAGACACTACTTGCGCCGTGACGTTTTCGGCCAAACCGTTGGCAAACGCAGCGCTGTCCGCATGGATGACTTTGGCTACACCCGCCACCGCGGCAGCGGCAGCGGCAGCACCGCCTGCGTCGTGTCCGGCGACCAGCACATGCACATCGCCACCGCATTGCACAGCAGCGGTAATAGTATTGAGGGTAGAGGGCTTGATGCCCGCGTTATCGTGTTCCGCAACGACGAGAGATGTCATGGTAAATCCTGGTAACAAATAGGTTGAATCATTGGGTGTCCGCGCTGGCCTTAGATGACCTTGGCGTCATTGCGCAGCTTCTCGACCAAGGTGGCTACGTCGGCCACTTTGATACCGGCGCTGCGGGCTGCGGGCTCGACCACTTTGAGGGTCTTGATACGTGGGGTGACGTCTACGCCCAGGTCCGCGGGGCTATAGGTATCGAGCTGCTTTTTCTTGGCCTTCATGATGTTGGGCAAGGTCACATAGCGCGGCTCGTTCAGGCGCAAATCGGTGGTGATGATGGCCGGCAGCGACAGCGTGAGGGTTTCGGAGCCGCCATCGACTTCGCGGGTGACGGTGGCTTTCCCGTCAGCCACTTCGACTTTGCTGGCAAAAGTAGCTTGCGGGCGGTCGCACAGGGCGGCGAGCATTTGGCCGGTCTGGTTGCAATCGTCGTCAATGGCCTGCTTACCCAGAATCACCAGCCCCGGTTGTTCCTTGTCCATCAAGGCCTTGAGAATTTTTGCAACGGCCAAAGGTTGCAGCTCTTCAGCGCTTTCCACCAAGATGGCGCGGTCTGCACCAATAGCCATAGCGGTGCGTAGGGTTTCCGTGCATTGGCTGACGCCGCAGGATACGGCGATCACTTCGGTGGCTACGCCCTTTTCTTTGAGCCGGACGGCCTCTTCGATGGCGATTTCGTCAAAAGGATTCATGCTCATTTTGACGTTGGCGATATCCACACCGCTGCCATCAGATTTGACGCGGACTTTGACGTTGTAGTCCACCACGCGCTTGACCGGAACCAACACTTTCATACACACCACTCCAGAGGTAAATAAATGAACAACTCACTATGGTTTGCGCCCAAACTTCGGGGCAACCCAAGATTCTATGCGCCGCCCTTGTTCGTATTGCTTACAAGCAGGCTAGTAAGGCTTGATTTGAAAAAAGAACGATCGTGCTTTTTTTAATTATAGTGGCCGTTTCGCGTGCACCTGTCGCTTCTACCTTCGCTCCGACAGGCTTTTGCGTCCACGCGCCGGAAACGGTCGCACAAGCAGGTTTCCTCTGACGCACGCGGCCCCAGGCGGACCACGGGCGCATGGCGGTCAGGCGAGGCGGCTATGGCGCTTCGGTCTGGGCTTTGCCGAACTGCAGGACCCCGTCCTCTAGGGCGCTCCAGCGCAATGCCAGCAAATCGCGTACATAGTTTTGGTACAGGCGCCAGGGCTTTTTGCTGCCCTGCTTGGGGAAGCGGTCCATGGCGCGCTGGAAATAGCCCGAGCTAAAGTCCACCCAGGGCTCGGGCAGCACCGTGGCGTCGTTCAACTGCGGCATGACACTGGCAAGCCCTTTACGCCGCATATGGCGCAACAGGCGCAAGACATACTGCCCGGTCAGGTCGCTTTTGAGCGTCCAGGAAGCATTGGTGTAGCCAAACACATAGGCGAAATTGGGCACGCCGTTGAGCATCATGCCTTTGTAGCTCAGGCACTTGGCCACTTCCAGGGGTCGGCCATCGACGGCAATCTGCATACCGCCAAAACCGAGCAAGTCCAGCCCCGTGGCGGTGACGATGACATCGGCCTGCAGGAACTCACCACTATGCAGCCGTATGCCCTGGGGTTCAATCATTTCAATCGTATCGGTGACCATGCGCGCGCGGCCCTGGCTGATAGCGCCAAATAAGTCTGCATCGGGCAGCAAGCAAATGCGCTGGTCCCATGGCTTATACGTGGGCGTGAAATGGGGGTCGAGCGGATAGCCTGCGGGCAAGGCCTGGGCCGCGCCTTGCAGGATGCGGGTCTTGGCCAAGTCCGGATGGCGCCGCGCCAGTGTGAAATAAAACAAACCTGTCAGTACATTTTTCCAGCGCGTCAGCGCATAGGCTATTTTCGAAGGAAGGACGCGGCGCAGCCCATCGGCAATCGCGTCGCGGCTAGGGCGGGATACCACATAGGTGGGCGAGCGCTGTAGCAAGGTAACGCTGGCCGCCAGCTTGGCCATCTCGGGCACCAGGGTCATTGCGGTGGCGCCGCTCCCTATCACCACGACTTGCAGGCCGCGGTAGTCCAGGCCTTGCGGCCAGTGCTGCGGGTGTACGACGGGGCCCTTGAAACTGTCCATGCCGGGCAAGGCCGGCGTGTAACCATGGGCATAGTTGTAGTAGCCGCTGCACATCAGCAAAAAACGGCATTGCACTTGGAGCACCGTGTCGTCGGCCAAGCGCTTGACCGCTAGCTGCC
>CANKNK010000109.1 GCA_947483455.1 Comamonadaceae bacterium
ACACTTGCGATGCGGTTGCGCTGGAAGACGCTGAAGTGTGCGTAATGCCCTTTGAACGTATTGAAGAATTGTCCCGCGAGGTGGTTGCATTGCAACGCCATGTGCACAAAATCATGAGCCGCGAAATTGTTCGCGAAAACGGTGTCATGCTGCTACTCGGCAGCATGCGCGCCGAAGAACGTCTGGCGGCGTTTTTACTGAATTTGGTGCAGCGCTTGCACACCCGCGGTTTTTCACAATCGGAGCTGGTGCTGCGCATGACGCGTGAAGAAATTGGCAGCTACCTCGGCCTCAAATTGGAGACGGTCAGCCGCACGTTTTCCAAGTTTGCCGAAGACGGCATTATCGACGTCAAGCAGCGCCATGTGCGCATCCTGAAAAGCGATGCGCTGCGCGATCTGGTCAACCGCCCTGACTGCGAATAAAGGCGCGCGCCAGGCCTTAGGGCTTGTTCGGTAGTGCGGCAACCCCGGTGGCCGCATGGTTGCGCGCCTGCATCGCCGGGGCGAGATTGGACGCTTGGCTTTGCACCCTTTGCCCGCCGGGCGGAAAGTCTGCTTCGGTCACCAGCGTATCCATGCCGCTATAGGCCAGGTAAAAAGTAAAAAAGCTGGCCAGCACAACGATCAAGGGACCGGATACCACCAGCCACACGTGGCCGAAATGCCACCAGGGCGCTGCGTCAGGGGGGGATTGTGTAGACATACATACTCCTTAGTGCGGAACCATAAACACGGCTTTTTCTTTGAGAACGGTGGTGTCGTCCTGGCCGTCAATTTCAAAATGGATGGGGTGCGATCCCGGTGTGGCCTGGCCCGGTGGCAATTGCAGCCGCAACACAAACCAGCGCGACTGTGCAGGCGCTACCGTCAGGTCTTCCTCTGTTACCACTTGCAAACCGGGCAGGCCATCGACCTGGACATGCACGCGCAGTTCGGCTTCGGTGACGTTCATAATTTGCAGGCGGAACACGTTTTCGATCACGCCACCGGCCAGCTCGCGGGCCAGCGATTTGCGGTCGCGCTCCACATCGACCTTGAAGGGCGCACGCGTGACCAGGCTGATGGTCAAGATGCCGATGATGAGCCAGACCACGGCGGTGTAAAGCAGCACCCTTGGACGAAACACATGGCGCCAAATTTCACCTGCGCCCCAGCGCTCGCGTATGGCATGTTCGGTGGAGTACTTCACCAAGCCGCGCGGGTAGTGCATCTTGTCCATGACCTCGTCACACACGTCGGCACAGGCACCGCAGCCTATGCATTCGTATTGCAAGCCATCGCGGATATCGATGCCCGTGGGGCAGACGTGGACACACAAATTACAGTCGATGCACGCGCCCAAAGAAAGCTCTGAGGGATCAGCCTTGCGGGCACGGCTGCCGCGCGGCTCGCCGCGGGCCTGGTCATAGCCCACGATCAGTGTGTCTTTGTCAAACATGGCGCTTTGAAAGCGTGCGTAGGGGCACATGTGCTTGCAAACTTGTTCCCGCAAATAGCCGGCGTTGCCATAGGTGGCCAAACCATAGAAAAAGACCCAGAACATTTCCCACGAACCGAAAGACCAGTGGGCCGCTTCGCCGGCCAGCACATGGATAGGCGTGAAGTAGCCGACAAAGGTAAAACCCGTCCACAAGCCCACGGCCAACCACAGCACTTGCTTGAGGGACTTGCGCCAGACCTTATCCCAGTTCCAAGACCCTTCGTCACGGCGCATATGGGCGATACGGTCGCCCTCGGTCTTGCGCTCTATCCACATGAAAATTTCGGTATAGACGGTTTGCGGGCAGGCATAACCGCACCACAAACGACCGGCCACTGCGGTGAACAAAAACAGCGACAAGGCCGAGATCACCAGCAAACCCGTCAAGTAAATAAAGTCCTGCGGGTAGAGCACGAGCTTGAAGATGTAGAAGCGGCGCGCTGCCAAATCAAATAAGACCGCCTGGCGTTCACCCCAGTGCAACCAAGGAAGGCCATAAAACAAGAGCTGCGTGAACAACACCATGGCCCAGCGCAAGCGGGCAAATCTGCCATTGACGCTGCGGGGATAAATTTTTTGGTGCGCTTCGTACAGAGACACCCATACCGGACCGGCCTCTTCGGGTGGGCGGACGGGACTGGTGTCCTTGGAGACGGCGATAGGAATGACGACGCGCGCGGCGCTTTCGGGGGGCTTCAAAGGGGTCGGCTCAAACGAAGAGAGGGCGCCATCGGCTGGCGCTTATTTATTGGAAAAACCCCAGACATAGCCGGTCAGCACATGTATTTGGGCTTGCGTCAACTTGCCCGCCTGCCCAGGCATCTGGTTGACCTTGCCTTGGTTAACCATGGCCAAAATTGCGTTTTCGCCATAGCCATGGAGCCAGGTGTTATCGCTTAAATTGGGTGCGCCCAAAGCCTGGTTGCCTTTGCCATCGGCACCGTGGCAGGCGGCGCAGACGGTAAATTTGGGTTTGCCCAGAGCGGCGCGCAGCGAGTCGTGCGGACTGCCCGACAGGCTGAGCACATAGTTGGCAACGTTCTTGGCGTCATCGGGCGTGCCCAGCGCAGCAGCCATAGGCGGCATTTGGCCGATGCGGCCCAGGGTGATGGTTTCTTTGATTTTGTCCGGGCTTCCGCCGTGCAACCAATCCCCATCGCTCAGATTCGGAAAGCCTTTGGAGCCACGCGCGTCCGAGCCGTGGCACTGGGCGCAGTTGTTCATGAATAAGCGCTCGCCTACGCCTTTGGCTTGCGGATCACGTGAGAGTGCCTCGGGCGACATCGCATCAAACCGGGCGTAGAGCGGCGCTTCGTCGGCCTCTCCTTGAACCACCTCGGCGCGGTATTCGCCTAGCGAGGTCCATCCCAATTGGCCGACATAGCTACCCAAGCCGGGATAGAGCGCCAAATAGGCAAAGCCAAACACCACCGAAATCACAAACATCCAGACCCACCAGCGCGGCAGCGGGTTGTTCATTTCGCGCAAGTCTTCGTCCCACACATGGCCGGTGCTTTCGTCGGACGACATCAGCTGCGTCTTGCCGGAGACCCATAACAGTACCAGGCAGGCGACCATGCCGACCAGGGTGATAACGGAGATATACACCGTCCAGAAGTTGCTAGTAAAGTCACTCATACATAGTTCCTGTGTGCCAAGAAGGCAGGCTCAGTCCTGCTCAAAGGGAAGGCGCTCGGCTTGCGAAAAATCTTCGTGGCGCTTGGGTGAATAAGTCCACCAAATAATGCCAACAAAGACGGCAAAACTGGCCAGCGTTACCAAGGTGCGCAACGTGTTGATATCCATCGCAATTCCTCTGCTTTACTTGAACGCCAGACCCAGCATTTGCAAATAGGCAATGGTGGCGTCCAGCTCGGTTTTGCCTTGCAATTCGTCGGTGGCCGCAGCGATCTGCGCGTCGGTGTAAGGCACCCCCACGGTGCGCAAGGCGCGCATATGGGCAGGCATGCTTTGGGCGTCTGCCGGCGTCTTGGCCAGCCAGGGGTAGGCTGGCATATTGGATTCGGGCACCAGGTCGCGCGGGTTGTTCAGGTGGATGCTGTGCCATTCGTCGCTATAGCGTCCACCCACGCGCGCCAGATCCGGTCCGGTGCGTTTGCTACCCCACTGAAACGGGTGGTCGTATACCGATTCGCCCGCCACCGAATAATGGCCGTAGCGCAGGGTCTCCGCGCGCAGCGGCCGGATCATTTGCGAATGGCAGTTGTAGCAACCCTCGCGCACATAGATGTCGCGCCCGGCCAATTGCAGCGCGGTATAGGGTTTGACACCGGCCAGCGGCTCGGTGGTGGATTTTTGAAAAAACAAGGGCACAATTTCGACCATGCCACCGGCCAGCAGCACCAGCAAAATCAGTACGATCATCAAAAAATTATTGGTCTCGATCTTCTCGTGCGTGAAGCCGGATTTTGGAGTGGGATTTGCCATATCAGTTTCCTTTGCTCATGCGTGGGCCAGCAGCGGCGGCACTTGCACTGCTACCGCATTACCCGCAAAAGCGGTTTTTAAGGTGTTCCACAGCATGATGAGCATGCCGCCCAGATAAAGCAGGCCACCAATAAGACGCAAGACATAAAACGGGTAAGTGGCTTTCACGGATTCCACAAAGGTATAGGTCAAGGTGCCGTCGGGGTTGACCGCGCGCCACATCAGGCCTTGCATCACACCGGCAATCCACATGGCTGCGATGTAAACCACGATGCCGACGGTGGCCACCCAAAAATGCAGCTCAATGGCGGGCACGCTGTACATTTTTTTCTGGCCGAACAGGCGCGGTATCAGGTAGTACATGCTGCCCATAGTGACCAAGCCCACCCAGCCCAAGGCGCCTGAGTGCACATGGCCCACCGTCCAGTCGGTGTAGTGGCTCAGGGCATTGACGGTTTTGATCGACATCATCGGCCCTTCAAAGGTGCTCATGCCGTAGAAGGACAAGGAGACGATCAGGAAACGCAGAATCGGATCGTCGCGCAGCTTGTGCCAGGCGCCCGACAAAGTCATCACGCCGTTGATCATGCCGCCCCAGCTCGGCGCCAACAAAATCAGCGAGAACACCATGCCCACCGATTGGGTCCAGTCGGGCAAGGCGGTGTAATGCAAGTGGTGCGGGCCGGCCCACATATAGGTGAAGATCAGCGCCCAAAAGTGGACGATCGACAAGCGGTAGCTATAGACGGGTCGCTCGGCCTGCTTGGGGATGAAGTAATACATCATGCCCAGAAAGCCAGCCGTGAGGAAAAAACCCACGGCGTTGTGGCCGTACCACCATTGAATCATGGCGTCCTGTACGCCGGCATAAGCCGAATAGGACTTCATCCAACCGGCGGGAATGGCCGCGCTATTGACCAAATGCAAAAGGGCGACCGCCAATATAAAGGCGCCGAAAAACCAGTTGGCTACGTATATGTGCTTGACCTTGCGTGTACCCAAGGTGCCAAAAAATACTACCGCGAAGCTGACCCAGACCAAGGTGATTAGGATATCGATCGGCCATTCCAGTTCAGCGTATTCCTTGCCCTGGGTGTAGCCCAGGGGCAGGGAAATCGCGGCGGCCACAATGACTGCCTGCCAGCCCCAAAAGGTAAAGGCGGCCAGCTTGTCGGAAAACAAGCGTACCTGGCTGGTGCGCTGCACCACATAGTAGGAAGAGGCAAACAAACCGCAGCCGCCAAAGGCAAAAATCACGGCATTGGTATGCAGCGGCCGCAAGCGCCCATAGCTGAGCCAGGAAATGCCGAAATTCAACTCAGGCCAAGCCAGTTGTGCGGCGATGATCACGCCGACCAACATGCCCACCACCCCCCAGACCACGGTCATGATCGCAAACTGGCGCACGACAGTGTCGTTATACGTCGCCGCCTGCTGGTTTGCAAATGCCATAAAAACCTCTCTCCATAGATGCGTTACGCACAGTGTGCGACGTGGGCATAAAAAACGTATTGATGCATGTCAAGTGCGGCGCAAACAACGCCTGAAAAATCGATTTAAGACTCTGGCTCTTGCAATATGCGTGCGCCTTCGGACTCGATGTCGTCAAACTGGCCCCGGTCTATGGCCCACCACAAACCACCCAGAATGAAAAACACCAGGCTCACGGAAAGCGGGATGAGCAAATACAAAATGTCCATAGCGTTTTCAGGAAGATGCGCCTGCCATGGCCCGCGCCGGGCGTGCGCCTTGGCCATGGTTTGTCGTCGGCTGTGGAGTTCGGGCAGATATTTGCGGCTTGGCAGGCTTGCCCAAAGCGGCTTTGGAAGGACGCGCTAATCGCGCCGCATTGGCCACCACCAGCAAGGAACTCGTGGCCATCCCCAGACCGGCCAACCAGGCCGGTAGGTAGCCGGCCAGCGCCAGGGGCACACAGGCCGCGTTGTAAAAAAGCGCCCAAAGCAGGTTTTGGCGTACCACACGCATGGTCTTGCGCGCCAGAACGAGTGTGTCAGTGATGGCGCCCAATTGCGAACCCAGCACCACCAGGTCCGCTTGCGACTGCGCCAGCGACGAGGCATGGCCAAACGCAAAAGCCACATGGGCCCCGGCCAACACCGGCGCATCGTTCATGCCGTCGCCCACCATGGCAACGGTTGCACCCTGTGCTTGGAGTTGACGCAGCTGCGCGAGTTTGTCCTGGGGC
>CANKNK010000110.1 GCA_947483455.1 Comamonadaceae bacterium
CCAATGGCAAAGCTTGCTCCAGGCCGCCAATACGCAAGCCCCCATGACCTTGCGCGTGAACTTGCGTCGTGGCACGGTCACGGACTATTTGCAGCGCCTTCACGAAGCTGGCATCGGTGCAGTGGCCGCCCAAGGCGCGGCGATCGTGCTGGACAAAGCAGTGCCGGTGGCGCGCCTGCCGGGCTTTGCCCAGGGCCTGGTGGCGGTGCAGGACGCGGCTGCGCAACTGGCAGCGCCATTGCTGTTGCAAGGTCTGGGCACCCATCCGCGCATTTTGGACGCCTGTGCGGCACCTGGCGGCAAAACCGCCCACTTGCTGGAGTTGGTGGACGCACAGGTGCTGGCGATTGACAAGGATGCCCAGCGCTTGGAAAAAATCCATGCCAATTTACAGCGATTGGGCCTGCAGGCCCAAGTGCTACAGGGCGATGCCGCAAACCCACCAAGCTGGTGGGATGGTGTGCTATTTGATGGCATCTTGCTTGATGCGCCCTGTACCGCCTCGGGCATTGTGCGCCGCCATCCGGATGTGCGATGGCTGCGCCGCGAGGAGGACATCGCCCAGCTCGCCCACTCACAGGCGCAGATGTTGCGCGCGCTGTGGCCATTGCTACGGCGCGGCGGTCGCATGGTGTTCTGCACCTGTTCGATATTTCAGTCCGAAGGCCAAGAGCAGGTGCAGGGATTTTTACGCATGCACGCCGATGCGCGGGCATTGCCTGCGCCCGGGCATTTATTGCCGGGCGGCGGCGCCCAAGGTCTGTACGACAATCTAGGCCATGACCATGACGGTTTTTTCTATGCCCTGCTGGAAAAGCGCCTTGCCTAAGGCTTGGCTCCGCTTTTTTTTGCTCACCTGCTTGGTGTTGGCAGGCGCAATGGCCCGGGCGCAGACGCAAGCCGAGGTGACGCTGCTGCGCGCCGAGCGCTCCGTCAATGAGGTGTTTGTATCTGCCAATGTGAACTTTGATCTGCCCCCCGTGGTCGAGGAAGCCCTGCTCAAGGGCATACCCATGTTTTTCTTGCTTGAGGCGGAGTTGTACCAGGACCGCTGGTATTGGTACGACAAGCGCATCGCCAGTGCGCAGCGGCAAGTGCGCCTGGCCTACCAACCATTGACGCGTCGCTGGCGGGTCAACCCATCCGCCGGTGCTGGGGGCGACAACACGCAGGGCTTGTCTCTCAACCAAAGTTTCGATACTTTGGCCGACGCACTCACGGCGGTGCGGCAAGTTTCGCAGTGGAAAGTTGCCGATCTGGCAGAGACCGATCTGACCGCCAAAATCAAACTGCAATTTCGATTTCGTTTGGATTTGTCGCAATTGCCGCGCCCTTTTCAAATAGGCGCGATCGGGCAGTCAGAGTGGGATATTCAGGGGTCCGCGCGTACCGCCTTGCGCGGTGAGGGCACCCGATGAATAGCGCTGACACGGCCTTGGCGTCTACGGCCGGCACGGTGGAACGTCAAACTTCCGCACTCACGCGCCGCGTAACCGCCCTGGTCGCGATCGCTATGGTTTTGATCGGTTTGCTCCTGCTCTTCCTGCTGGCTAATGCGACCAACAGCGGTGAGATGTACGAGCAAAATTACGCCCAGCTATTCACCATCAATTTGGTGGTGGCAGGCGCACTGGGAGTCCTCATTGCCTGGGTCGCATGGCGCCTATACCAACGGGTGCGCCAGGGGCGTTTCGGCAGTCGCCTGCTATTGAAAATTGCCACCATTTTTGCCCTGGTGGGTGTTGCCCCGGGTTTGCTGATTTATTTCGTGTCTCTTCAGTTTGTATCCCGTTCGATTGAAACCTGGTTTGACGTCAAGGTGGAGGGCGCCTTAGATGCGGGCCTGACTTTGGGCCGCGTCACCTTAGATACCTTGAGCAACGATTTAGCCTCCAAGGCGCGGGTAGCAGCGGAACAGTTATCAGAGAACCCGCAAATGGTTCCGGAGAGTGCTTTGCTGCGCTTGATGGAGCAGGTCGGCGCAAACGACGCCTCGGTCTGGAGTGCCAGCGGAAAACTGCTTTCCAGCGCTGGTTCTATGGGCATGCAATTGAGCCCGGACAAACCTAGTAGTACCCAATTGCGTTCGGCTAAAGCCGAGCGTTCTTACGCATGGGTCGATGGCCTGGAAGATGCTGCCATGGGCAAAGTGGTCAAGCCCACCATCAAAGCACTGGTGCCGATCCCCAATGCCAGCCTGGGTCTGGCAAGCGAGCAGCGTTTTCTATTGGTGCAAAGAATATTGCCCGCTAACTTCGTCGCCAATGCGCTCGCGGTGGACATTGCCAACCGGGAATACCAGGAGCGTGCGCTGGGGCGCTCTGGGCTCAAGCGCATGTACATCGGTACCTTGACGCTAAGTCTGTTTTTGGCGGTATTTGGGGCTATTTTGCTGGCCATCGTCCTGGGTAATCAAATTGCCCGGCCTTTGTTGGTGCTCACCGAAGGCGTCAGCCAGGTGGCGGCGGGCGATTTAAGGCCCAAATTTTCCTTGCAAAGCAAAGATGAATTGGGCGGATTGACGCGAGCCTTTGCGTCTATGACACAGCAATTGGCCGATGCCAGGCAGTCGGTGCAAGCCAGCATCGTCCAGCTCGATGCTGCCCGCGCGCGTTTGCAAACCATTTTGGATAACCTGACATCAGGCGTCTTGGTCCTCAATGCGGCAGGAACCGTACGCTCGGTGAACCCTGGTGCCGCGCGCATTTTGCAGCAAGATGCCGCGCAACTATTAGATGCGCAAATCGCCCAGTTGCCGGGCCTGGAAGCTTTCGGTCAAGGTATTGCCCAACAGTTTGATGATTTTTTGCAAGGCAGTACCGAGGGTGGAAATGACCATTGGCAGCAATCGTTTGAGCTAGGGGTGGCCTCGGCGCCCAGCGGGCCCATGGCCGATCAATCGCGCATGCTGGTAGCCCGCGGCGCCATCCTGCCTGATGCAAGCCGTTTGGTAGTTTTTGACGACATTTCTGAAATCGTGTCGGCTCAGCGCGCGCGCGCTTGGGGCGAAGTGGCGCGCCGTCTGGCCCATGAGATTAAAAACCCGCTGACACCGATACAACTCTCTGCCGAGCGCTTGGAGCGCAGATTGACGGGCAAGCTAGAGCCGGGTGAGCAGCAGGTGCTGGCCAAGTCGGTCAAGACGATTGTCGAGCAGGTCGATGCAATGAAACGCCTAGTCAACGATTTCAGAGACTACGCACGCCTGCCAGCGGCGCAATTAGAGCCGGTGGATCTCAACGAATTGGTCGATGGGGTTTTGCACTTGTACGAATCATCGTCCATACCGATCCGGCTGGAGCTGGAGGCAGGTATTCCTCCGGTCTTGGGGGACCCCCAGCAATTGCGCCAGGTCTTGCACAATCTTTTGCAAAACGGATTGGATGCGACTGCGCTCAAGACGGAAGAGGCCACTCACACGCAGCAGGGCCATGCAGCGGATGCGACGGACATGGTGGTGCGGACCCAATTTATGGCCAGCTCAGGTCGGGTGCGGCTGATTGTCCTGGACCAGGGGGGCGGTTTTCCCGAGCACATTTTGAAGCGCGCCTTCGAACCCTACGTCACTACCAAACGCAGCGGTACCGGACTGGGGCTTGCCGTGGTCAAGAAAATCGCCGACGACCATGGGGGCCGTATTGAGATCAGCAACCGTATGACCGGTGACGCTGTCCTTGGTGCCCAAGTCTCGTTATCATTGGCCTGCGTGGCAAACGTCAAACATTTGGAAACTACTATTTCGGGTCTAGCATAACCATGGCAAACATTTTGGTCGTCGATGATGAACACGGTATCCGGGATCTGCTCTCAGAGATTCTTAATGACGAGGGGCATGCGGTGGAACTGGCAGAAAACGCAGCGCAGGCCCGTGCTGCGCGCGTGCGGGAGCGGCCGGACCTGGTCTTGCTGGATATCTGGATGCCCGACACCGATGGCGTGACTTTGCTCAAGGAATGGGCTAGCACTGGCTTGCTCACCATGCCGGTGATCATGATGAGTGGGCATGCGACGATTGAAACCGCTGTGGAGGCCACCAAAATTGGCGCTATGGCTTTTCTCGAAAAGCCGGTGACCTTGCAAAAACTTCTTAAAGCCGTGGAGCAGGGCTTGGCCAAGAGCTTGGCGCAACAGCGCGATCCCCGACTGCTGCGCGCCATGCAGATGTCGACAGCGGGTGAGGTCTTGACCGACGCTGCGCAAGAAAACCAGACCCCGGTGGCGAGCCAGGCCTTTGACCTAGACCGCCCTTTGCGCGACGCCAAGGATGATTTTGAGCGCGCCTACTTTCAGTTTCACTTAGCTAAAGAGATGGGGTCTATGACCCGGGTGGCCGATAAAACGGGGCTGGAGCGCACGCATCTGTACCGCAAATTAAAGCAACTTGGCGTTGATGTTGCGCGCGGCAAGCGCAACATAGGCTAAGTACCAAGGCGGCGTCGGAATTAGGCGCGCAGTGTGCGCGAATGCGCGTGTACCGTCTCAACCAAAGCGGCCACATGCTCAGGCGGCGTGAATTGGTTTATCCCATGGCCTAGGTTGAAAATCAGGCTGGGCGCAAGGCCTGGACCCTGGTGTGCGCTGCCAAAACTATCTAGCACGCGCTTGACCTCAATGGCAATGCTTTCGGGTGGAGCAAAGAGCACCAGCGGATCGATATTGCCTTGCAGCGCCTTGCCGGGCCCGCCCACAGCGCCTCCAACCGCATTGCGCGCCGTGGCCAGATTGGTTGTCCAATCCAAACCAAGGACTTCGCATTCGAGCTCGCCCATCTCTTTGAGCCAAAGCCCGCCGCCTTTGGTGAAAACGATGCGCGGAATAATCTGTCCCTGCGGACCATGGCGCTGCAGTTGGCTGAGCACCCGGGCGGTGTAGGCCAAACTGAACTTTTGAAACGCCCCGTCGGCCAATACGCCGCCCCAGCTATCGAAAACCATCACGGCCTGGGCGCCTGCCTGAATCTGGGCATTGAGGTAGGCCGCTACTGCGTCCGCGTTGATGGCCAAAATCCGGTGCATCAAATCGGGCCTGGCGTACATCATGGTTTTCACCAGCCGGTAATCATCCGAGCCGGCACCTTCAACCATGTAACAGGCCAGCGTCCACGGACTGCCGGAAAACCCTATCAGTGGCACGCGGGATAGGCCGTTGGGGAGCGTCAAGGCTTTTCGAATGCTACTTACTGCGTCAAATACATAGCGCAGCTTGTCCATATCGGGGACGCGAAGCCGGTCAACGGCCGCCTCATCCGAGACCCGGGTGGCAAACCGCGGCCCCTCACCCTGGGCAAAAGTTAATCCCAGCCCCATAGCATCCGGAACGGTGAGGATGTCGCTAAAAAGAATGGCGGCGTCCAGCGCAAAGCGGTCCAAGGGCTGGAGCGTTACCTCGGTGGCATAGTCCGGATTGGTGGCCAAGCCCATAAAACTGCCCGCCTTTTCCCGGGTGGCCCGGTACTCGGGTAAGTAGCGCCCGGCCTGGCGCATGAGCCACAGGGGGGTATAGGGCGTACCCATGCGCAGGCAGGCGCGCAAAAAATTCGGGTTTTCCAGAGCCCCTACGGTGGCATCAAGCGCGGTATTGGTAAACGGCAAAGCGATATGGTTCATAGAGAGCGAAGGCTTAAAAGGAGGATTTTGACCCATTTTGACAGCGTCGCCGCCCGGGCTAGGGTTGTGAACTGGGTAGATACCTTTTGGATGCATGGAGCGAAGCGGCCATGCAATCGCGTTGGATGCGAGAAGACCTGCGCGCTAGTCTGGGGCATCGCCGTTTGCAAAAAGATAAAGCCCGGGCCCCAGCCCACACTGCGTAACAGTGCCAACTCTAAATACCTGAAATCGCTGCCAACAACGCGTCTGTGTCGAGCAACTCGGACATTAATAACGGCGCACGGCCGGGACGCAGCAGCACATACACTGGGACGCCGCTGCGGCCCAGTTGCAGCAAGGCCTGGCTTATGGCGGCATCCCGCCGGGTCCAATCGGCCCGCATCAACACCACCTTTTTTTCAGCAAATGCTTGCTGCACCTGCGGTTTGGATAGAACCTGTTGCTCGTTGTACTGGCAGGTAATACACCATGCAGCGGTGAAGTCAACAAAGACGGGCTGGCCGGAAGCGAA